>NZ_JANQCH010000019.1 GCF_024723325.1 Agrococcus sp. HG114 | reverse complement strand
ACTCGGCGGCAGCCGCGGCGGCGGCCGCCGCCTCCTCGACCGGCTCGCCCGCGAACCAGCGGGCGACGGCGCGGTCGTACGCGGCGGTGTGCGCGAACGCGTCGCGCGCGAGCGCGCGCCGCTGCATGAGGCTCAGGCCCGTCTCGGCCGCCTTCGCGATGAGCGGGTAGACGCGCGGATCGGTGACGATCGCCACGTTCGCGTGGTTCTTCGCCGAGGCGCGCACCATCGCGGGGCCGCCGATGTCGATCTGCTCGACGACGTCGGCGTCGGACGCCCCGGAGCGCACCGTCTCGACGAAGGGGTAGAGGTTGACCACCACGAGCTCGAACGGCGCGATGCCGAGCTCGCGCAGCTGCGCCTCGTGGTGCTCGAGCCGCAGATCGGCGAGCAGGCCCGCGTGGATCGCGGGGTGCAGCGTCTTCACGCGCCCGTCGAGGGCCTCCTGGAACCCCGTGACGGAGGCGACCTCGGTGACCGGCAGCCCCGCATCCGCGAGCATCTTCGCCGTCGAGCCGGTCGAGACGAGCTCGACGCCGGCGGCGGCGAGCGCGGAGCCGAGCTCGACGATGCCGCTCTTGTCGCTCACCGACAGCAGCGCGCGCCGGAAGGGCACCACGTCGCGATCGCGGTAGAGGGTCGGGTCGTGCTGGGGTCCGCTCACTGTGCTTCCTCCGCTGCTGCGCTGCCTGCGCTGTCTGCTGTGGGCTCGAGCCGGCGCTCGAGCCCGTGGTCGGCGAGGTCGATCGAGCCGTCGGCGATGCCGGTGAGGACATCCGCGAGCAGCTCTCGCTCGAGCACCTTGATGCGCTCGTGCAGCGTCGCCTCGGTGTCGTCCGGCAGCACGGGCACGCGCTGCCGGGCGAGGATCGGTCCGGTGTCGACGCCGCTGTCGACGATGATGACGCTCGCCCCGGTCTCGCGGACGCCGGCCGCGAGCGCGTCCCGCACGCCGTGCGCGCCGGGGAACTCGGGCAGGAACGCCGGGTGGGTGTTGAGCAGGGTCGGCTCGAAGCGCGCGACGGCCTCGGCGGAGAGCAGCCGCATGAAGCCTGAGAGCACGACGACGTCGGGCTCGAACGCCTCGACGCGGTCGGCGATCGCCATCGACCACGCCTCGCGCGGCGGCGCGAACGGCTCGACGAAGGTGGGGATGCCGGCGGCGCGCGCGATGTCGAGGCCGGCGCACTCGCGGTCGGCGCCCACGGCGATGATCTCGGCCGGCACCTGGCCCGCTCGGGTGCGCTCCAGCAGATCCGCGAAGTTGGTGCCGCTGCCGGAGACGAGGACGACGACGCGCAGCACGTCCTCCATCCTACCGAGGCGGCTGCTCGGCCTCGTCGGCGGTGTGCGGATGTCCCGGCTCGGCCGCCGTCGCGCGCCCGGTCGGCGCGTGGTCGTCGAGCGGCTCGACGACCTGCGTCTCCGTCCGGTCCGCGACCGTGGGGGCGTCGCGGTCGGCGTCCTCGGGGCCTCGCTCGGTGCCATCCGGCCCGGCGGGGGCTGCGTGGGGAGGTTCCGGCTCGCGCCGGCCCGGCTCGTCGAGGTCGGCAGCACCCCGTTCGGCCTCCGCCGTCCGCAGCCCGAGCACCTCGCGGAGCGTCGATCCATGCCCCTCGCGGGCGAGCGGCAAGGGCGCCGCTGCGCCGAGCGCGGGGCCGCGTGCACCGGCGACGAGTCCGATGAGGAGCCCCGCACCGACCTCGAGAGCGCCCCACGCCGCGACCTGCACGGCGTCAGGGCCGGCCTCGTCGAGCCGGCCGGGGCCGATCGCACCGCTCGCGAGCATCGCGGCGATGCCGAGCAGCGCGCCCGCGAGCACGCCGCCGCCGACGCCCGCGATCGCGAGCTCCCACCAGTGCACCGGCCGCTCGGGGGATCCCGCGAGGATCGTCTGCCGCGCGAGCGCACCGACCACGACCGCGGCGAGCACGGGGAGCGCGACGACCGCGAGCATCCACGGGGCCGCCTCGGGGTCGATCGCCGACAGCAGGGGCAGCGCCGGCACGGGTCCGAGGTCGGTGCCGAGCGGCGAGACCTGCGAGCCGGTGCCGATCATGAAGCCGGGCCCGAGCGCCCACGACGCCGCCCACACGACCGCGACGGGCGCGAGCGCGAGCTGCACGAGCAGCAGCACCCCCGCGCCGACGTGGGTCACCTGCAGCGACTCCATGACGAGCAGGCCCTCGGAGAAGCGCGCGAAGATCCCGACCGCGAGCACGAGCGCGCCGACGCCCAGCACGGCGACGGCGCCGGCGGCGCCCGCGCGCAGCGCAGCGCGGATGGCACGCAGCCAGCGGTCCTCGATCGTGAGCCCCCGCGCGGCCGCCTCGAGCCACCCGTGGCCGTGCGCGCGCACGATCGCGGCCGCCATGCCGATGAGCGCGACGGCCGCCGGCAGCAGGAACGCCTGCACGACACCCGGCGAGACGACGGGATGCTGCGCGCTCACGGCGACGACGAGCCCGACGGTGCCGACCGCGACCGCCCCGCAGAGGGCGGCGATCGCCGCGTCGAGCGCCGGCAGCTCGGCGAGCCGCCGGCCGCCGCGCCAGTGGAGCCACAGCGTGATGAGGCCGACGCCCCACGCTGCCAGCGTGATCGCGAACGGCCGGCTCGCCGCCTCGATGCCGACGGCGATGACTGCGTCGGCGCCGAGCGCGACCGTCAGGTCGACGCCGTGGCCCACGAGCCACGCGTCGGCAGCGATCCGCCACTGCGCGAGCGGGTCGCCGCCGAAGCCCTGATCGATGCCCCAGACCGCGAGCAGCACGAGCGCGCACACCAGCAGCCCGACCGCCGCGATGGCGGCGGACTCGACTGCCTGGCCGAACCCGGCCCACACGCGACGCACGGCTGGCAACCCTATCGACGCATCCGCCGCCGCCGCCCGTGCCTCGCCGCATGAGCGCCCGGCGGCCGCGCGGTAGGTTGGAGGCGCACGGCGCGGCCCGCGCACGCACCGCGGCCGCCGTTGATCCAGAGACCGCGAGGGGTTCGAGCCGCATGGCCAAGATCATCTACACCTACACCGACGAGGCGCCGATGCTCGCGACGCACTCGTTCCTGCCGATCGTCGAGGCGTTCGCCGCCGCCGCCGACGTGGAGGTCGAGCGCCGAGACATCTCGCTCGCCGGCCGCATCGTCGCCGCGTTCGCGGACCGCCTGCCGGCGGACCAGCAGGAGGCGGACGCGCTCGCCGAGCTCGGCGAGCTCGCGAAGACCCCCGAGGCGAACATCATCAAGCTGCCGAACATCTCGGCGTCGGTGCCGCAGCTGAAGGCCGCGATCGCCGAGCTGCAGTCGAAGGGCGTCGCGCTGCCCGACTACCCCGACGAGGTCGTCACGGACGAGGACCGCGACGTGCGGGCGCGCTACGACTCGGTCAAGGGCTCCGCCGTGAACCCGGTGCTGCGCGAGGGCAACTCCGATCGCCGCGCGCCCCGCTCGGTGAAGGAGTACGCGCGCAAGCACCCGCACTCGATGGGTCCCTGGACGGCCGACTCGAAGACCGCCGTCGCGACGATGGACAGCGGCGACTTCCGCGCGAACGAGCAGTCGGTGACGATGCCGGCCGACGACACCCTGCAGATCCGCCTCGTCGGCGCCGACGGCGCCACGACGGTGCTCAAGGACGGCCTGAAGGTGCTCGAGGGCGAGATCGTCGACGCCACGTTCATGTCTGCGAAGGCGCTCGACGCGTTCCTCGTCGAGCAGGTGCGGCGCGCGCGCGACGAGCACGTGCTGTTCTCGGCCCACCTCAAGGCGACCATGATGAAGGTCTCCGACCCGATCATCTTCGGCCACGTCGTGCGCGCGTTCCTGCCCGCGGTGTTCGAGCGCTACGGCGCGCAGCTCGACGAGGCCGGGCTCTCGGCCGACAACGGCCTCGCGGCGATCCTCTCCGGCCTCGACGAGCTCGACGACGCGACCGCAGCGGGCGTCCGCAAGGCGATCGAGGACGGCATCGCCGACGGTCCACGCCTCGCGATGGTCAACTCCGACCGCGGCATCACGAACCTGCACGTGCCCTCCGACGTCATCGTCGACGCATCCATGCCCGCGATGATCCGCCAGTCGGGCCACATGTGGGGCCCGGACGGCGAGGAGGCCGACACCCTCGCGGTGATCCCCGACTCCTCGTACGCCGGTATCTACCAGGTCGTCATCGACGACTGCAAGGCGAACGGCGCCTTCGACCCGCGCACGATGGGCTCTGTGCCGAACGTCGGCCTCATGGCGCAGAAGGCCGAGGAGTACGGCTCGCACGACAAGACGTTCCGCATCGAGCGAGACGGCCGCGTCGAGGTCGTGAACGCGGCCGGCGACGTGCTCATGGCGCACGACGTCGAGGCGGGCGACATCTGGCGCGCGTGCCAGACGAAGGATGTCGCGGTGCGCGACTGGGTGAAGCTCGCCGTCACGCGCGCCCGCGCCTCGGCGACGCCCGCGGTGTTCTGGCTCGACGAAGCGCGAGCGCACGACGCCGAGCTCATCAAGAAGGTCGAGGCGGAGCTCGCCTCGCACGACACCGACGGCCTCGAGATCACGATCCTCAGCCCCGTCGAGGCGACGAGGCTGTCGATCGAGCGCATCCGCCAGGGCCTCGACACGATCTCGGTCACCGGCAACGTGCTCCGCGACTACAACACCGACCTCTTCCCGATCCTCGAGCTCGGCACGAGCGCCAAGATGCTCTCGGTCGTGCCGCTGCTGAACGGCGGCGGCCTGTTCGAGACCGGCGCCGGCGGCTCGGCGCCCAAGCACGTGCAGCAGCTCGTCGAGGAGAACCACCTGCGCTGGGACTCGCTCGGCGAGTTCATGGCGCTCGCGGAGTCGTTCCGGCACCTCTCAGAGACGAGCGGCAACGCCCGGGCGGGCGTGCTCGCCGAGACCCTCGACGCGGCGACCGGCACGTTCCTCAACGAGAACAAGTCGCCGTCGCGCAAGGTCGGCGAGATCGACAACCGCGGCAGCCACTTCTGGCTCGCCCGCTACTGGGCCGAGGAGCTCGCGGCGCAGACCGACGACGCCGCGCTCGCCGAGGTGTTCGCGCCGGTCGCGCAGCAGCTCGCCGAGCAGAGCGACGCGATCGAGCGCGAGCTGCTCGAGGTGCAGGGCTCGCCGGTCGACCTCGGCGGCTACTACCGCGTCGACACCGACCTGGCCGACGCCGCGATGCGCCCGAGCGCGTCGCTCAACGCGATCCTCGCGCACCTGCGCCCGTAGGCGCGCAGGCGAAGGGCCCGGCTCCGGCCGGGCCCTTCGCCGTCTCCGGCCGGAGGATCTCGGGCGCTGAGCGCCCACGAGCGGATCATCCAGTCATGGCCACGCCCAGCCGGACTTCCTCCGGCCGCCATGAGTCCGACGGCTTGCGCCGACGCGGCCACCGGTGGTCGCCGCGCCGCACGATCTGCAGGATGGCGGCCTCGATCTCGGGCCACTCGTCGTGGATCTGCCTGTATGTCAGGCGCATGACGATGAACCCTCGCGCCAGGAGCCGGCGATCGCGGCGCCGGTCGTCCTCGTAGGCATCCGAGTCGGTGTGGTGCTCGCGACTGTCGCACTCGATGATCAACCGATCGCCGACGAGCAGGTCCACGCGCACACCCCGCACGACGCGCACCTGGATGCGGACGGAGAGCCGTCGCGACCGCAGCCGGAGCCGCACCATCGACTCGCTGCCCGATTCCGACCTGGCGTCGGCGAGCGCGAGCAGCGCGCGCACCTTCGCGGGCGCTCCGCTGACCCAGAGGTGCAGCTCTTCGATCGTGGCGAGTCGCCGGTGCAGGATCGCGTCGACGACCACGACCAGGTCCTCCCGGCTGCCGCAGCGGAGCGCGCAGCGGAATGCCGTCTCCAGATCGTCGACGGCGCTCCGCACCGGTGGATCCTGCCCGAACGGTCGGCACGCTCGGCTGCCCCGGCTCCGTCGGTGCTCCGGAAGTCGCGTGTGCCGGCCCTTGCCCTCCGGCACCCACACGCCGTGCAGTCGCAGGGCGCTGAAGCAGGAGACGCACCCGCCGGCCTGCACCGCTGCCACCGCGTGCGGCTCGGCACCGGTACGCAGCGCGAACCACCCGGGCCGCACGCGCCCGAGCGCGCCGGTCGCCACGGCGCGCTCGAGCTGCCACTTCGTCAGGCTGGCCGAGAGCTGGCGAGCCGTCACCACTCCCACCTCTCGCGCGAGTGGATCGGTCATGGGCCGCACCGTGGCACGTGAGCGCACGTCTCCGCGGGGACCGCACCCGCTCCTGTGGACGGAGGATCTTGGGCGCTCAGGCCGGATGGCTGGATAGTCCCTCCGTGACGCTCGAGAGGCGGAGATCCTCCGGAGTGGCCCTACGTCAAGTCGTCGTGCTCGCCGGTGACCCACGCGATGTGCCGATCGGCGCTGCGCGCGACCGCCTCGGGGCCGTCCTCGAGCACCTGGCCCGGGATGTTGCCGTACATGCGCCGGAACCGCAGCCCGGCGGCCTGGTCCGCGAGCCGGCGCACGACCCCGGCGGAGAGCGGGATGTCGTTCGGGTACGAGCGCATGAAGGCGACGCTCGCCCGGTCGGGCTTGGGCTGCATCGTGTCGCCCGCGAGCAGCGAGCCCTCGCCGCCGCTGCCGGCCTCCCACAGGGCGACCGCGGCGCCCGGGAAGTGACCGCCGAAGCGGATGAGCCGCACGCCCGGCAGCGGCTCGAGCTCGCCGTCCCACTCCTCGATGCGCTCGTGCGGCCGCGCAACCCATGAGGCATCGCGCTCGTTCACGAGCACGCGCGCGTCGAAGGCCTCCGCCCACGCGCACTGCACGCCGAACATGTGCGGATGCGACGCGGCGACGAAGGCGAGCCCGCCGAGCTCCGCGACCTGCTCGATCGCGTCGTCGGTGATGGTCCCGAGCGGATCCCACAGGAGGTTGCCGCCCTCGGTCTGCACGAGGATCGACCGCTGCCCGATGCCCACGGCCGGCTCGGACGTGACCGCCCACGCGCCCGGCTCGAGCTCGACGACATCGACGTGCATGCCATCGGCGACCTGCTCGTCGACACTGGTCCAGATCTGGCCGTGCAGCGGCACCCACTGCCGTTCGTCGGCGCAGATGCGGCACGTCTCCGGCAGAGGCTCGGCGGTCTCGACACCGCACGTCGCGCAGAGGATCGTCATGCCCCCACTCTGCACCGGCGCGCTCCCCCGCGCGAGGGCCTCGGGCCGAGCCGGCGGCGGCGCGGCTCAGGGCTCGGCGCCCTCGTCCTCCTCGGGCTCGAACGTCGACTCCTCGTCGGTCGTCGTCGCGCCGAGCCCGTCGGGGTCGGGCGGGATCGTGCCGTCCTCGCCGAGGCCCCCCGGCTTCCTGGTGCCCTCGTCGTCGTGCTCGCGGCTGCCGTCGTGCTGCTGCATCGCTTCCTCCTCGGGTCGGTGCCGCCACCCTAGACCGGCAGCCCGAGCAGCGCCTGGGATGCGCGAGGGCCCCGGCCGAAGCCGGGGCCCTCGCGCAGTGCGGTCTCGCTAGAGCGACTCGATGACCTCGCGCATGAGGCGCGCGGTCTCCGACGGGGTCTTGCCGACCTTGACGCCGGCGGCCTCGAGCGCGACCTTCTTCGCCTCGGCCGTGCCGGAGGAGCCCGAGACGATCGCGCCGGCGTGGCCCATCGTCTTGCCCTCGGGCGCGGTGAAGCCGGCGACGTAGCCGACGACCGGCTTCGTCACGTGCGCCTTGATGTAGTCGGCGGCACGCTCCTCGGCGTCGCCGCCGATCTCGCCGATCATGACGATCGCCTTGGTCTCGGGGTCGGCCTCGAACGCCTCGAGCGCGTCGATGTGCGTCGTGCCGATGATCGGGTCGCCGCCGATGCCGATCGCGGTCGAGAAGCCGATGTCGCGCAGCTCGAACATCATCTGGTAGGTCAGCGTGCCCGACTTGGAGACGAGGCCGATCGGGCCCTTGCCCGTGATGTTCGCGGGCGTGATGCCGACGAGCGACTCCTCGGGCGTGATGATGCCGGGGCAGTTCGGGCCGATGATGCGCGTCGTGCCCTTGGCCTTCGCGTGCGCCCAGAACTCGGCGGAGTCCTGCACGGGGATGCCCTCGGTGATCACGACGAGCAGGCCGATGCCCGCGTCGACGGCCTCGATGACGGCGTCCTTCGCGAACGCCGGCGGCACGAACACGATCGAGGTGTCGGCGCCGGTGGCCTCCATGGCCTCGGCGACCGAGCCGAAGACGGGCAGCTCGACGCTCGAGCCGTCCTTCGCGGTGTGCGAGACGGTCGTGCCGGCCTTGCGCGCGTTCACGCCGCCCACGACCTGCGTGCCGGCCGCGAGCATGCGCGCGGTGTGCTTCGAGCCCTCGCCGCCGGTGATGCCCTGGACGATGACCTTGCTGTCCTTGTTGAGGTAGATCGACATGTTCCCTGTATCTCCTAGGCCGCAGCCAGCTCGGCGGCCTTGTCGGCGGCCTCGTCCATGGTGTCGACGACCGTCACGAGCGGGTGCGCGGCGTCGGCGAGGATCCGGCGGCCCTCCTCGACGCTGTTGCCGTCGAGCCGCACGACGAGCGGCTTCGACGCCTCGTCGCCGAGGATCTCGAGCGCCTTGACGATGCCGTTCGCGACCTCGTCGCACGCGGTGATGCCGCCGAAGACGTTCACGAACACGCTCTTGACGTCCTGGTCGTTCAGGATGACGTCGAGGCCCGCGGCCATGACCTCGGCGGATGCGCCGCCGCCGATGTCGAGGAAGTTGGCCGGCTTCACGCCGCCGTGGCGCTCGCCCGCGTACGCGACGACGTCGAGCGTCGACATCACGAGGCCCGCGCCGTTGCCGATGATCCCGACCTGGCCGTCGAGCTTCACGTAGTTGAGGTCGGCCTCCTTGGCCTTCGCCTCGAGCGGGTTCGCGGCCGCCTTGTCCTCGAGCGCCGCGTGCGCCTCGTGGCGGAACGCGGCGTTCTCGTCGAGCGTGATCTTGCCGTCGAGCGCGATGACGTCGCCGCCCTCGGTGAGCACGAGCGGGTTGACCTCGACGAGCGTCGCGTCCTCCTCGACGAAGACGCCGTAGAGCGTGACGATCACGGGCGCGACCTTCGCGACGAGCTCCTCGGGGAAGCTCGCGGCGCGGACGATCTCCTCGGCCTTCGCGAGGTCGATGCCGGTGGCGGGGTCGACCTCGACCTTGGCGAGCGCCTCGGGGCGCTCCTCCGCGAGCTGCTCGATCTCCATGCCGCCCTCGTACGAGCACATCGCGAGGTACGAGCGGTTCGCCCGGTCGAGCAGCACCGAGAAGTAGTACTCCTCCTTGATCGCGGCGCCCTCGGCGACCATGACCCGGTGCACGGTGTGGCCCTTGATGTCGAGGCCCAGGATCGCAGCGGCTGCGTCCTTCGCCTCGGCGGGGCTCTTGGCGAGCTTCACGCCGCCCGCCTTGCCTCTGCCGCCGGTCTTGACCTGTGCCTTCACGACGACGACGCCGCCGCCGAGCTCCGCCGCTGCTGCCTCGGCCTGCTCGGGGGTGTCTGCCGTGATGCCTCGCAGCACGGGGACGCCGTGCTGCTCGAACAGGTCCCTGGCCTGGTACTCGTAAAGATCCACGCGTGATCCAATCCGTGTGTTGGTGGGGGATGCGCCTCGGCAAGCCTAGCGCCGACGCTCATGGCGACCTCGACGCTTTCGGGTCGCCGAAGGCGGAAGATTCGGCGTTCTTGCCGCTTTCGCAGGAGCCTCGCCTTGCTTGCGGCGCCCTCGCCGACCGTCGACGATGGGCGCCAGGAGGACGCCCATGGATCCCGCTCTGCAACGCCGTCCCGACCTGCCGCCGCCGGTCGGGTCGATGGCGTCGAAGCTCAACTGGCTGCGCGCCGGGGTGCTCGGCGCGAACGACGGCATCGTCTCGACGTCGGCGCTCATGGTGGGCGTCGCGGGCGCGGGCACGTCGGCCGCGGGCGTGCTCACCGCGGGCGTCGCGGCGCTCGTCGCGGGCGCGTTCTCGATGGCGGTCGGCGAGTACGTCTCGGTCTCCTCGCAGCGCGACAGCGAGCGCAGCGCCATCCGGCGCGAGCAGCAGGAGCTCATCGACAACCCCGAGGGGCAGATCGACCAGCTCGCGCACATGTTCGAGGTGCGCGGGCTCTCCCCCGCGACCGCCCACACCGCGGCGCTCGAGCTCACCGAGAAGGATCCGCTGCGCGCGCACCTGAGCGTCGAGTACAACCTCGACCCCGACGAGCTGAACAACCCGTGGTCGGCGGCGATCGCCTCCGCGCTCGCGTTCTCGATCGGCTCCCTCATCCCGCTGCTGGCGGCGCTCGTGGCGCCGAGCGCCTGGATGCCGTGGCCGATCGTGGTCGCCACGGTCCTCGCCCTGCTCGTCACGGGCCTCGTCTCGGCGCGCATCGGCGCCTCGGGCAAGCGGATCGCGATGTTCCGCGTGCTGCTCGGCGGCGTCGTCGCGCTCGCGGCGACGTGGTTCATCGGCTCGCTCTTCCACACCCCCGTGCACTGACGCGCTCGGGCGATCCGTGGGAGCCTGGACCCATGCAGGAGCAGAGCAGCGAGCAGGACCGGGTTCCGCCTGAGCTCGACCCCTACTTCGACCGCTTCGACGACGAGCGGCCGCCGCGCACGATGGCGCGCCGGTTCCGCCCGCTCATCGTGGGCGGCGCGGCCGTCACGCTCGTCGCGATGGTGCTGCTCATCACGCAGTCCCTCTAGCCCGGCCGCCTGCCGGATCGGGCGCGCTCAGCCCACCTTCTCGATCGGCGCGATCTTCACGAGCAGGCGCTTGCGCCCGGCCTGGTCGAAGTGCACCTCCGCGACGCGCTTCGCTCCCGCACCGGTGATCGCCTGCACGCGGCCCTCGCCGAAGTCCTTGTGGCGGATGCGGTCGCCCGGGGACAGCTCGAGGCTCGAGTTGTCGCGCACCTCGGTGATGGTGTTCGCGAACTCGCGCTTCGGCCCCTTCGGCAGGGCGGGCGGCGAGCGGAAGCCCGTCACGAACGACTCGCGCGGCTCGTCGCGCCAGCGGCCGACCGCCCGCTGGGACGAAGCTTGCCGCACCGTCGCGGGCGGCGTCCGCCACTCGATGAGCTCCGCCGGGATCTCCTCGAGGAACCGGCTCGGCACCGCCGGGTTCACCTCGCCGAACTGCGCGCGCGTCATCGCGAGCGAGAGGTGCAGGCGCTGCCGCGCGCGCGTGATGCCGACGTAGAAGAGGCGCCGCTCCTCGGCCTGCCCGCCCGGCTCGTTCGCCGAGATGCGGTGCGGCAGCAGCTCCTCCTCGACCCCCGTGATGAAGACCGCGTCGAACTCGAGCCCCTTCGCGGTGTGGAGGGTCATGAGCGACACCTGCCCGCCCGAGTCGTCCAGCTCGTCGGCCGCGGCGACGAGCGCGGTCTCGGTGAGGAAGTCGATGAGGGTGCCGCCCGGGTTCTGCCGCCGGAACTCGCGCGTGACGGCCACGAGCTCCTCGACGTTCTCGAGCCGCGCGGCGTCCTGCGGGTCGGGCGAGCGGCGCAGCTGATCGGTGTAGCCCGAGCGGCTCATGAGCTCGCGCAGCACCTCGCCGGGGTCGGCCTCGGGCCGCGCGCTCCACTCGTCGAGGAGCGCCGCGAGGTCGGTGATCGCCGCGGCCACCTTCGGGCCGAGTGCGATCTCGTCGACGCGACGCATCGCATCCCGGAGCGTGATGCCGTGCTCGTCGGCGAACGCCTGCAGCGCCGCCTCGGTCGCCGGGCCGATGCCGCGCTTGGGCGTGTTCAGGATGCGCCGCAGGCTCAGCGAGTCGGCCGGGTTGGCGACCGCGATGAGGTACGCCATCGCGTCCTTGATCTCGGCGCGCTCGTAGAACTTCGTGCCGCCGATGACCTTGTAGGGCACGGCGGTGCGGATGAGCACCTCCTCGAGCGCGCGCGTCTGGGCGTTGGTGCGGTAGAAGACCGCGATGTCGCTGTAGGCCATGCCGCCCGAGGTGAGCTCGACGATCTCGTCGGCGACGAACTGCGCCTCGTCGTGGCCCGAGTAGCCGGTGAAGCCGACGATCTTCGCGCCGTCGCCCGAGTCGGTCCAGAGCCGCTTGTCGCGGCGGTCGAAGTTGTTGCCGATCACCGCGTTCGCCGCCGACAGGATGTTCTGCGTCGAGCGGTAGTTCTGCTCGAGCATGATCACGCGCGCGCCGGCGAAGTCGCGCTCGAAGTCGGTGATGTTGCGGATGTCGGCGCCGCGGAAGGCGTAGATCGACTGGTCGGAGTCGCCCACGACCGTGAGGGACGCGCCCGGCAGGTCGGCGCGCAGGTCGGGCAGGTCGGCGCGCGTGACCGGCTGCGTGAGCTCGCGGATGAGCGCGTACTGGGCCGCGTTCGTGTCCTGGTACTCGTCGACGAGGATGTGCCGGAAGCGCTTGCGGTACTGCGCGGCGACGTGCGGGAACGCCCGCAGCAGGAAGACGGTCTGCGAGATGAGGTCGTCGAAGTCGAACGCGTTCGCGCGCCGCAGCTCGCGGTCGTAGTCGCGCCACAGCTCGAGGAAGGCCGCGTCGAGCGGGTTGTCGAGGCTCGCGGTGCGCGCCCACGAGTCGACGTCGTGCAGCTCGTTCTTCGCCTTCGAGATGCGCGCCGCGACCCCGCCGGGTGTGAGCCCCTGGATGTCGGCGCCGCGCTCCTTGATGAGCCGCTTGACGAGCGCCCGCACATCGCCCGCGTCGTAGATCGTGAACGACTGCTTGAACCCGAACTCCTCGGCCTCGCGGCGCAGGATGCGCACGCACGCGGAGTGGAACGTCGAGATCCACATCCCGCGCGACTCCTCGCCGACGAGCTGCTCGACGCGCTCGCGCATCTCGGCGGCGGCCTTGTTGGTGAAGGTGATCGCGAGGATCTGGCTCGGCCAGGCCTCGCGCGTCGCGAGCAGCCCCGCGATGCGGTGCGTGAGCACGCGCGTCTTGCCCGAGCCGGCGCCCGCCACGATGAGCAGCGCGGGCCCGCGGTGCTCGACCGCCTCGCGCTGCGGCGGGTTGAGCCCCGCGAGCAGCGCCTCCGGGATCGTCTCGCCGCGCGGTCCGAGGGGCGTCGGCCGCTGCACGTCAGAGAAGCCCTCGTCCCCCAGGCCCCACAGATCCGTCATCTGCCCCCAGTCTACGAGCCGCCGCCGACGCGCCCTGCGGCCGGGCGCATCCGCGGTGCACGGCGACCCGCTTCAGCCGAGCCGGCGCCAGAGGTCGGGGTGGTCGACGAAGACCGCCTCGAGCCCGAGCGCCGCGAGCATCGCCCACTCGGTCGTCCAGTCGCCCCACGCGGCGTCGTGCTCGCCGAGCCGGTGCTCGGGCTCGAGGAACGCGTTCTCGGGCCGCAGCGTCCACGCGATCGTGCCGAGGCGCACCGCCCGCGCGCGCTCGACGAGGTCGGTGGTGCGCAGCTGGCCGCCGTCGCGCTCGAAGAGCACCGACTTCGCGACGCTGATCGCGTCGACGCGGCCCGCGAGCGCGGCGAGCTGCGCGTCCTCCCGCTGCTGCGCGTAGGTGGGGGCGGATGCGTCACCGCGCGCGACGAGGTCGGCGGCGGTGCCGTCGTGGTCCATGAGGTAGACGAGCCGCGCCACGACGCCCGCCGCCCGCACCTCGTGCAGCACGCCCTCCTCGAAGGACTCGACGACCAGCCGCCCGCTCGACATCCAGTGGGTGCCGCGCACCGCATCCGCCACCAGCTCGTCGAGCGGCAGCCCGAGCGACGCGTGGTGGCTCGCGTGCTTGAGCTCGGCGACGATGTCGAGCCCGGTCTCGTCGGCGATCGCGAGCAGGTCGGTGAAGCGGAGCACGCCCTCCCGGCCGTCGAGCCGTGCGCTGCGCGGCCGCAGGCGCGGCAGTCGCTCGCGCGCGCGGAGCGTCGCGACCTCGGCCCACGTGAAGTCCTCGACGAACCAGCCCGTGTGCTCGTGCCCGTCGATGACCTGCGCACGCCGGCGGTCGGCGAACGCCGCGCGGTCGGCGACGTCGGTCGTCTCGCTCAGCTCGTTGTCGTGGCGCACGACGAGCACGCCGTCGCGGGTCGCGACGAGGTCGGGCTCGACGGCGTCGGCGCCGAGGCGCGCGGCGAGGCGGACGGCCGTCTCGGTGTGCTCGGGGGCCCAGCCGGAGGCGCCGCGGTGGGCGATGACGCGCGTCTCGTGCACGGGGCCACGCTATCGAGCGCAGGATCGCGCGCGGATCCGGCCGACGACACAGCGAATCCGTGGATTCCTTGGGTACTCTGAGCGTGACCGCCCGCAGCGGCGGCCGCACGACCTCGAACAGGAGCAGCTCCCTTGGCAGGCAATCCCGCGTTCCGCAACTCGCCCGCGTTCACCGAGAACTCGCAGCGCGCCGCGCAGGCCGTGCCCGGCGGCCAGGCGCCGTACGGGCAGGCCCCCTACGGCCAGGCGCCGTACGGGCAGGCCCCCTACGGGCAGGCCGGCTACGGCCAGCAGCAGTACGGCGGCGCGCCCTACGGCCAGCCGCAGCAGTACGGCGGCGCCCCCTACGGGCAGCCGATGCCGTCGGCCGACCAGCTGAACCAGCAGTTCAACGCGCCCTCGGCCGGTCCGCTCGAGACCGAGCGGCTCACGTACGACGGCGTCATCACGAAGACGGTCATGACGCTCGGCGTCACCGCGATCGGCTTCGTCATCACGCTCGGGATGCTGTTCGTCTCGGGCCCGACGCCGCTGTTCTACGCGCTCACGTGGGGCGGCGCGATCGTCGGCTTCGTGCTCGCGCTCGTCAACATCTTCAAGAAGGAGCCGAGGCCGGCGCTCGTGCTCTCGTACGCCGCGGCCCAGGGCCTGTTTCTCGGCGGCTTCTCGGCGACCGTCGAGTGGGGCATGAACCTGCCCGGCATCATCTTCCAGGCGCTGCTCGCGACCGCGTGCGTGTTCGGCGCGACGCTCGCGCTGTACGCGTTCCGCATCGTGCGCACGTCGCCGAGGCTGAACAAGATCTTCTTCATCGCGATCATCGGCTACGGCCTCTTCTCGCTCGTGAACTTCGTGCTCATGCTCACGGGCGTGAACCAGGACCCGTGGGGCCTGCGCTCGCAGGAGATCTTCGGCATCCCGCTCGGCGTGCTGCTCGGCGGCCTCGCCGTGCTGCTCGGGGCCTACTCGCTCGTCATGGACTTCGAGGGCATCGAGCTCGGCGTCAAGCGCGGCGTGCACAAGAAGTACGGCTGGTCGGCGGCGTTCGGCCTCACGATGACGATCATCTGGCTCTACGTCGAGATCCTGCGGATCCTCGCGATCCTCAGGAGCGGCGACTAGACGCTCGCTCCTCGCAGCACGAAGGCCCCGGCAGCAGCCGGGGCCTTCGTCGTGCCGGCTACTCCTCGCGGCTCGAGAGCACGCAGAACTCGTTGCCGTCGATGTCGGCGAGCACCGTCCAGGAGACGTCCGGCCCCTGGCCGACGTCGATGCGCCGCGCCCCGAGCGCCTCGAGCCGGGCGATCTCGGCGTCGCGATCGTCGCTCGTGTGCGGGGCGAGGTCCATGTGGATGCGGTTCTTCGTCGCCTTCTCGTGGTCGACGCGCACGAACACGAGCCCCGGCGGGAACTGGTGGAAGGTCAGCTTCGCGCCGATCTCCTCCGCCCACTTCGGGATGACCACGACCTCGTCGTCGGTGTCGTAGATGACCTCCCAGTCGAGCGCGTCGCGCCACCAGGCGCCGAGCCTCCGCGGGTCGGTCGACTCGATCACGTTCGAATACCAGCGCAGCCCCATCGCAGCCCCTCTCGGTCGGTGCCCGAAAGCGTACGCCCCGCCGCCCACGAGGGGCGACGGGGCACGTGCGGGCTGCCGGTCAGCTCGCGACGGGCTGCTCCTCCACCGCCGCGGCGGGTGCGGCGTCCTTCGGCGGGCGGCGCGACCAGAAGGAGGCGAGCAGGGAGCCGGAGACGTTGTGCCACACGGAGAAGATGGCGGCCGGGAGGGCGGACTCGGGCGAGAAGTGCGTGCGCGCGAGGCCAGCGGCGAGGCCGGAGTTCTGCATGCCCACCTCGATCGCGACCGCTCGCTGCGCGGAGGTGTCGAGCCCGACCGCCTTCGCAGCGAGGAAGCCGAGGCCGTAGCCGACGCCGTTGTGGAGGATGACGACGAGCGCGACGAGCAGGCCGACGGTGAGGATGGTCGCGGCCGAGCCGGCGACGACGGCCACCACGACGAGCGTGATGCCCACGACCGAGACGACGGGCAGCCACGGCAGCACGGCCTGCACGACCTTCGGCAGCAGCAGGCGCAGCACGACGCCCACGACCACCGGGATCAGCACGATGAAGATGATCGACTGGAACAGCGCCCACGCGTCGACCGGCAGGTAGGAGCCCGCGAGCCACAGCACGAGCAGCGGCGTCAGCACCGGGGCCAGCAGCGTCGAGGCGGTGGTCATCGCGACCGAGAGCGCGGTGTCGCCCTTCGCGAGGTAGACCATGACGTTGGACGACGTGCCGCCGGGCGCGGAGCCGACGAGCACGACGCCGATGAGCAGCTCGGGCGGCAGCTGGAAGGCGAGCGCGAGGCCGATCGCCGTGAGCGGCATGATGACGTACTGCGCGACGACGCCGATCGCGAAGGCCTTCGGCTTCTTGGCGATCACCGCGAAGTCGACCGGCTGGAGCGTGAGGCCCATGCCGAGCATGATGATGCCCAGCAGCGTGTTGACCCACGGCAGGAGCGGCAGGCCGATCGGCGGGAACGCGATGGCGAGCGCGCCCGCGACGATGACGATCGCGGGGAACCAGGTGCCGGCGAGGCGGCCGACCCGCTCGCCGAGAGCAGTGGTGCTGGACATGTCTGACCTCCAATGGTGCTGTCAGACAGCGAACCACATCCGCCATGCCGACCCGCGCCGATCCGCACCCTTCCTCAGCCGTCCGCGGCGGTTGGGGCCGGCTGCGGTCGGCTCAGCGCGTCTCGAGCTCGGTGAGCGCCTCCTCGAGCGCGACCCACGCGAGCATCGCGCACTTGACGCGCATCGGGAACCTCGCGACGCCCGCGAACGCGACCGCGTCCCCGAGCAGCTGCTCGTCCGGCTCGACCGCGCCCCGCGACCGCAGCAGCTCGCGCAGCGCCTCGATGCGGGCGCGCGCGTCGGCGACCGGCAGGCCCGGCACCTCCTCCGCGAGCACCGACGCGGAGGCCTGCGAGATCGAGCATCCCTGCCCCTCCCAGCCGACCGCATCCACCCGTGCCTCGTCGCCCGCTCCCCCGAGCCGCACGCGCAGCCGGATCTCGTCGCCGCACGTGGGGTTCCGCAGGAACCGCTCGGCGTCGAACGGCTCGAGCCCGCCCTCGCCGGAGCGCCGCTTCGCGTGCTCGAGGATGAGCTCCTGGTAGAGCCCGGCGAGCGGGTCGCGCGGCGCGGCGCTCATCGGCCGGCCCCGAAGTAGGAGCGGACGCCCGAGAGGACGTCGAGGAACCGGTCGACCTCCGCCTCGGTCGTGGTCAGGTAGGTGGATGCGCGGGTCGTCGCGGCGACGCCGAGGCGGCGGTGCAGCGGCTGGGCGCAGTGGTGGCCGACGCGCGCCGCGATGCCCTCGGCGTCGAGCACCTGGCCCACGTCGTGGGCGTGCACGCCGTCGACGATCACGCTCGCGAGCCCCGCGCGCTCGGCGCCCGGGCGCGGTCCGACGAGGCGCACGCCCTCGATCGACGCGGCGCCCGCCGCGAGCCGCTCGCCGAGCGCGACCTCGTGCCGCTCGACCGCGCGCATGCCGACCCCCTCGAGGTAGTCGACCGCGGCCGCGAGCCCCACGATCGAGGCGACCGGCTGCGTGCCGGCCTCGAAGCGCTGTGGAGCCGGGAGGAAGTCCCGCTCGGTCATCGTGACCGTCGTGATCATCGACCCGCCCACGCGCGCGGGCGGGAGCGCGGCGCCGAGCGCCTCGGCGAGGTAGAGCACGCCGACGCCGCCAGGTCCGAGCATCTTGTGGCTCGAGAACGCCGCGGCGTCGACGCCGAGCGCGCCGAGGTCGACGGGACGGTGCGGCACCGACTGGCACGCGTCGAGCACGACGAGCGCGCCCACGGCATGCGCTGCCTCGACGAGGCGCTCGACCGGAGCGATGAGCCCGGTGACGTTCGAGACGTGCGCGACCGCGACGACGCGCGTGCGCTCGGTGATGCGCTCGAGCGCCTGCTCGGCCGTCCAGACGCCGTCGTCGTCGACCTCGACCCAGCGCAGCGTCGCGCCGGTCTCGTCCGCGAGGCGCTGCCACGGCAGCAGGTTGGCGTGGTGCTCGGCCTCCGTGACGAGGATCTCATCGCCCTCGCGGATGCGCAGGGCCGGGTCGACGACGCCGGCCCGGTTCGCCTCCGCGAGCGACAGCGCGACGCTGTTGAGCGCATCCGTCGCGTTCATCGCCCAGGAGATCTCTGCGGGGCGCGCCCCGACGAACCGCGCGATGCGCTCGCGCGCGTGCTCGTAGTCGTCGGTCGCGAGCGCCGCGAGCGTGTGCGCGCCGCGGTGCACAGCGGCGTTCCGCTGCGTGCGGAAGGCCCACTCGGCCTCGAGCACCTGCCGGGGCTGCTGGCTCGTCGCGCCGGAGTCGAGGTAGACGAGCGGCACGCCGCCGGGCTGCTCCGCGAGGATCGGGAAGTCGGCGCGAAGCCGCTCGATGCGCTCCTCGGTCAGGGCCGTCTCAGCACTCGTCGTCGTCACCTGCCCAGGGTAGTAGCCCTCCCTGTCGCCCCCATATGCGGCTCGGGCCACGGCCGGCTCACGCGCGTGCAGCGGCCTTGGCGAGCAGCACCGCGCGCTCGCGCGCGTTCTGCGTGCGCTCGGCCGCGAGCGCGAACGCGGCGCGCGCCTCCTCGGCTCGGCCGAGCCGCGCGAGCAGCTCGCCGCGCACCGACGGCAGCAGGTGCCCGATCGCGAGCGGCTTCGCGTCGGCGAGCCCGTCCACGATCGCGAGCGCCGCCTCGGGGCCCTCCGCCATCGACACCGCGACCGCGCGGTTGAGGGTCACGACCGGCGACGGCGCGATCCGCTCGAGGCCCTCGTACGCGGCGACGACGCGGGCCCAATCGGTCGAGTCGACGTCTGCGGCGACGGCGTGGCACTCGGCGATGGCCGCCTGGAGGCCGTAGGAGCCGAGGCCCCGGCCGAACGCCTCGGCGCGCCGCAGGGAGGCGCGCCCGCGGCGGATGGCGGCGCGATCCCAGCGGCGCCGGTCCTGATCGGCGAGCAGCACGGGCTCCCCCGTCTCGTCGAGCCGAGCGGGGAAGCGTGCCGCGGTGAGCTCGAGGAGCGCGAGCAGCCCGTGCACCTCGGGCTCGTCCGGCTGCAGGGCGGCGAGCGTGCGGGCGAGCCGCAGCGCCTCGCGCGCGAGGTCGGGCCGCATCCACTCGTCGCCGGCGGTCGCCGCGTGCCCCTCGGTGAAGAGGAGGTAGAGCGTGGCGAGCACCGCCCCGAGCCGGGCCGCTCGCGCGGCGCGGTCGGGGGTCTCGAACGGCACGTCCGCCTCGGCGAGCGCCTGCTTCGCGCGCACGATGCGCTGCTGGATCGTCGCGACCGGCACGAGGAACGCGCGCGCGATCTCCCTCGTCTCGAGGCCGGCGACGACGCGCAGCGTGAGCGCGACGCGCGCCTGCGGGCTCAGCACGGGGTGGCACGCGGTGAACACGAGCCGGAGCACGTCGTCGTCGATCTCGTCGGGATCCCACGGCAGCGCATCCGCCGCCTCGTCCTGCTCGTGCTCGAGGTCGTGCGCGATCGCGGCGATCCGCTCGTCGTACCGCTCGCGGCGGCGCCAGTGGTCGATCGCCTTCCGCTTCGCGACCGCGGTCAGCCACGCGGCGGGGCTCCGGGGCACGCCGCGCTCGGGCCACTGCGCGAGCGCGTCGGCGAGCGCCTCCTGCGCGAGGTCCTCGGCGAGCGCGAAGTCGCCCGTGAACCGCGTGAGGGTCGCGACGATGCGGGCCGCCTCGATGCGCCACACGGCCGCGACCGAGCGCCTGGCGGACTCCTCCGCCCGGCGCTCGGGGGTGGCGCCCGCGCTCGTCACGCGCTCGCGCGCCTCGCTGCCTGCTCCTCGCGCCAGCCCTCCTCCTTCTGGATCCACTCGTTGTCGGCGGGGAAGTCGTCGGGGCCCTGCACGCGGCGCACCTCGAGCTTCGAGCCCGGGCCGAGGGGGCAGCGCTTGGCCCACTCCAGCGCCTCCTCGCGCGAGGACACGTCGAGCATCCAGAACCCGTTGAAGAGCTCCTTCGTCTCTCCGTACGGCCCGTCGGTCACGAGCGGCGGGTCGGCGCTGAAGTCGACCACGAAGCCCTCGCTCGCGTCGCTGAGGCCCTCGCCGCCGATCATGACGCCCGCCTCCATGAGCGCCTCGTTGTAGCGGCCCATCCGCTCGATGACCTCCTCGAAGGGGATCTCCTGGTACGCCGCGACGGCCTCGTCGCTCGAGCGCATGATGAGCATGTACTGCATGGTGGACTCCTTCGTTCGCACGGGCCGGTGTCGACCCTCTCACTCAGGACGTCGAACGGGAACCGCCAGGATCGACATCGTCACCGGATCGATGCGCACCGGCCGGCCACGCACCGGCGGCGAGGTACCACCCGGCGCCGATCGCCGCGGCGGCCGCGATGCCCGTGGGCAGCGTGCCGAGCGACGACATCGCGGCCGAGAGCAGCAGCAGCGCGAGCGCGAGCGCGAGCGTGACGAACGCGACCCTGCGCGGTCGACCGCGGGCGCGCATCCGCAGCCCCGAGCCTGCGAGCACGCCCGCGACGGCGGTCGCGAGCGCCGGCAGCATCGCGCGCTCGACCCACATCGCGACGCGGCTGTCGTCGATCGGCACGCCCGCGGGGTCGCGCACGACCGCGTCGACGAGCAGGAGGGCGCACAGGACGAGCGTCGGCAGCACCGCGATGAGCGCGATCCAGCCGAAGCGCTCGGCCCGCAGCCGTGCCCGGTCCCACGTCGCGCGCACGATGAGCGCGACGGCGCCGAGCGCGAGCGCGCTGAGCACGAGGCTCGAGACCCCCGCGGCCAGCAGCGCCGCGTTCCCGTCGCACGACCAGGACTCGCCCTCGAGCGCGCAGCCGTAGCGCAGCCGGCCCTGCAGCCAGCTCGTCGGCGAGAGGCCGACGAGCACGCTCGCGGCGAAGCCCAGCACGAGCGTCCACAGCGCCGCCGCCCGGGCGGAGCGCTCACGCGACGGCTGCGGGGTCATGGGCGGCCGCTACTCCCACTCGATGGTGCCCGGCGGCTTCGACGTGACGTCGAGCACGACCCGGTTCACCTCGGGCACCTCGTTCGTGATGCGGTTCGAGATGCGCGCGAGCACGTCGTACGGCAGGCGCGTCCAGTCAGCGGTCATGGCGTCCTCGCTCGACACGGGGCGCAGCACGATCGGGTGCCCGTAGGTGCGGCCGTCGCCCTGCACGCCCACCGAGCGGACGTCGGCGAGCAGCACGACGGGGCACTGCCAGATCTCACCGTCGAGGCCCGCAGCCGTGAGCTCGGCGCGCGCGATCGCGTCCGCGCGCCGCAGGGTGTCGAGCCGCTCCTCGGTGACCTCGCCGATGATGCGGATGCCGAGGCCCGGCCCCGGGAAGGGCTGGCGGCCGACGATCGCCTCGGGGAGGCCGAGCTCGCGGCCGATGGCGCGCACCTCGTCCTTGAACAGCGCGCGCAGCGGCTCGATGAGCTGGAACTGCAGGTCGTCGGGGAGCCCGCCGACGTTGTGGTGGCTCTTGATGTTCGCCGCGCCCGTGCCGCCGCCCGACTCGACGACGTCGGGGTAGAGGGTGCCCTGCACGAGCCAGCGGATCGGCTCGCCCTCGCTCGCGGCCTCCGCGGCGAGGTCGCGCTCGGCCTGCTCGAAGACGCGGATGAACTCGCGCCCGATGATCTTGCGCTTCTCCTCGGGGTCGGTGACCCCCTTGAGCGCCGCGAGGAAGCGCTCGCGCGCATCCACCGTCACGAGCCGGACGCCCGTGGAGGCGACGTAGTCCTCCTCGACCTGGCGGCGCTCGTCCTGCCGCAGCAGGCCGTGGTCGACGAAGACGCACACGAGCTGGTCGCCGACCGCCTCGTGCACGAGCGCCGCGGCGACGGCCGAGTCGACGCCGCCCGAGAGCGCGCACAGCACCTTGTCGGAGCCGACCTGCTCGCGGATGCGCGCGACCTGCTCCTCGATGACGTTGCCGGTCTGCCAGTCGCCGGGGAGGCCCGCGATCTCGTGCAGGAACGAGGAGAGCACCCGCTGCCCGTGCTCGGAGTGCTTGACCTCGGGGTGCCACTGCACGCCCGCCATCCGCCGCTCGCGGTCCTCGAAGGCCGCGACCGGGGTGTCGGCGGTCGAGGCGAGGACCGTGAAGCCCTGCGGCGCCTCGGCGACCGAGTCGCCGTGGCTCATCCACACCGTCTGCGTGTCGGGCTGGCCGTTCAGGAGCGCGCCGCCGCCGTCGACCTGCACGCGCGTCGAGCCGTACTCGCGGTTGCCCGTCCGCGCGACCTTCCCGCCGAGCTGCGCGGCCATCACCTGGAAGCCGTAGCAGATGCCGAACGTCGGCACCCCGAGCTCGAGGATGCCCTCGTCGAGGCGCGGAGCGCCCTCCTCGTAGACGCTCGACGGGCCGCCCGAGAGCACGATCGCGGCGGGGTCCTTCGCGCGCACCTCGTCGGCCGTGATCGTCGACGGCACGATCTCGCTGTAGACGTCGGCCTCGCGCACGCGCCGGGCGATGAGCTGCGCGTACTGCGCGCCGAAGTCGACGACGAGCACGGGGCGCTGGGCGGTGTCGGACATCAGGCCTCCGAGGTGGTGGATGCGGGGGTGGGCGCGGCGGCGGACCTCGCGGCCCGCTCGGCCTCGAGCCGCTCGACGTCGGCGATGGCGATCGCGTGCATGCGGCGCTCGACGAAGAACGACAGGAACGGCACGACGCCGCCCGCGGCCATCGCGAGCAGGCGCCCGAACGGCCAGCGCAGCAGGCTCCAGAGCCGGAAGCTCGCGAGCAGGTACACGACGTAGATCCAGCCGTGCACGATGAGGATCGCGAGCGAGATGTTGAAGCCGTCGCCGAGCGAGACGATCTCGCAGCCCATGCCGCCGGGGACGAACAGCGAGTACCACTGGCAGCCGTCGCCCGGCACGACGCGCTGGAGCGAGAGCAGGCCGCCCGAGCCGCCCGCGAACACCTCGACGTGCGTCGGCGAGTACTTCAGCACCATCTCGGTCACGAGCAGCAGGAGGAAGGCGCCCGTGACCCACGACATGACGCGGTAGAAGCGGATCGCGGAGCGGATCTGCGGGAGCTGGTCGATGGGGCGGGGCACGGGTACCAGCCTATCGGCGGGGCGCGCCGGCGGCGGCGGCCGCCTCGGCGTCCTCGATCGCCTCGACCTCGCGCTCGAGCGCGTCCTTCACGAGCCGGTACCAGAGGTAGAAGGCGAAGAGCATGAAGGCGACCCACTCGATCGCGTAGAACACGTTGAGCCAGTTGAGCTGCGTGTCGCTCACGGGGCGCACCGAGACGATCGGCTCGGCGCCGTCGGCGAGGGCGCCGGATGCGGCTGCCGACGGCTCGTCGAGGATCGCGTACGACCCGTAGACGCGCCCGTCGTAGTCGTCCCACCGGTTGACGAGCTCGGCGACGCTCATCGCCTCGCGGGTGTCGCCGCGCACGTCGCCCATCGTGGGCGCCTCCGTCGGCATGAGCCGTCCGACGAGCCCGCCCGTCGCATCCGCCGCCAGGGTCTCGGCGATCCGCTCCGCCGCGGCCGCATCGGCCGACCACGACAGCCCGACGGCGAGCGAGACCGGCTCGCCCGCGGGCTGCTCGACGAGCACGCGACCGATGACCCAGCTGCCCTGGTCGCCGTGCTGGTCGCGGCCCGCGAGGGTGTCGAAGTCGTCCGTCCACGTGCCCGAGAACGCGACCATGCGGCCGCCCGCCTCGGAGGTGAGCGCGGTGCCGGGTGCGGCCACGTCGACGAGCGGCACGGGCGTCTCGGTGTCGCGGTCGTCGCGCTGGCCCTGCTCGACCGCGCGCTCGATCTGCCACTGGCCGAGGAGCGCGAACACGCCGGCGACGGCGATGCAGAGGACGAGCACGCCGATCCACCGCGGTCGCTTGGCGACGTCGGAGAAGGTGGGGCGAGGGGTGCTCACGGCGCGTCCAGTCTACCGGCGAGCCCGGAGGACCTCGCCGCTCCGCTGCTGCCCGCGCGCCGCTGCGCCCCGGCGAGCGGGGCGCAGCGGCACGCGTCAGGCCGCGGGCTGCGGCCTGGTGCCCACGGCGTCGGCGGTCGGGAGCGCGCTGAGCGGCACGATCTCCGGCGCCTCGAGCCGCGCCCGGTCGGCCGCCTCGTCGTCGGGCAGCTGCTGGCTCGCGAGCTCGGCGGCGACGCGCTTGTTGTAGGTGTTGATCTCCTTCTCGACCCGCGCGTCGTCCCAGCCGAGCGCATCCGCCATGATGCGCGCCGCGACCGGGGCGGCGGCGACGCCGCGGTCCCACGACTCGATCGAGATGCGCGTGCGCCGCGCGAGCACGTCGTCGAGGTGGAGCGCGCCCTCGTGGGTGCACGCGTAGCGCACCTCGGCGCCGATGTAGTCGTCGGCACCGGGGAGCGGCTCCATGAGCGACGGGTCCTTGCGGATGAGGTCGAGGATCTCGTCGGTGAGCACCCCGTAGCGGTTCAGCAGGTGCTCGACGCGGTGCTTGTGGATGCCGAACGCGCGCGCGATCTTCGCGCGCTTGTTCCACGCCGCGCGGTAGCCGGTCGCGCCGAGCAGCGGGATCTGGTCGGTGCACGACTCGGGCACCTTGCCGTCCATCGCGCTCACCGCCTCGTCGATCGCGTCCTTCGCCATCACGCGGTAGGTCGTCCACTTGCCGCCCGCGATGAGCACGAGCCCCGGCACCGTGTGCGAGACGTGGTGCTCGCGCGAGAGGTTGGCGGTCGAGGCGCCGTCGCCCGCGGCGAGCAGCGGCCGCAGGCCCGCGTAGACGCCCTCGACGTCGGCGCGCGTGAGCTTCGTCGCGAGCACCGTGTTGACGTGGTCGAGGATGTAGTCGATGTCGGCCGCGGTCGCCGCCGGGTGGGCCTTGTCGAGGTTCCAGTCGGTGTCGGTCGTGCCGAGGATCCAGTGGCGCCCCCACGGGATGACGAAGAGCACGCTCTTCTCCGTGCGCAGCAGCAGCCCCATCTCCGAGTGGAAGCGGTCGCGCGGCACGACGAGGTGCACGCCCTTCGACGCCCGCACCTTGAACTCGCCGCGCTCGCCGACCATCGCCTGCGTCTCGCCCGTCCACACGCCGGTGGCGTTCACGACCTGCTTCGCGCGGATCTCGAACTGCTCGCCCGTCTCGTAGTCGTGCGCCTGCACGCCGACGACCCGCTCCCCCACCTTCAGGAAGCCCTCCGCGCGCACGCGGCTCGCGACGTGCGCGCCGTAGAAGGATGCGGTGCGCGCGAGCTCGGCGACGTAGCGGGCGTCGTCGACCTGGGCGTCGTAGTACGTGAGGCCGCCCACGAACGCGTTCGGGTCGAGCGAGGGGATCTTCTTCAGCACCTGCTTCTTCGACAGGTGCCGGTGCAGCGGCACGCCCGGCTTCATGAACCCCGTGTAGCTGAAGACGTCGTAGAGGGCCATGCCGGCGCCGATGTAGGCGCGCTCGACGAGGGGCGTCTCGAGCGGGTAGAGGAAGCGCACGGGCTTCGCGAGGTGCGGCGCGATGCGCTGCAGCAGCAGCCCGCGCTCGATGAGCGCCTCGCGCACGAGCGCGAAGTTCAGCTGCTCGAGGTAGCGGATGCCGCCGTGGATGAGCTTCGAGGAGCGGCTCGACGTCCCCGAGGCGAAGTCGCGCGCCTCGATGAGGCCGACGCGCAGGCCGCGCGTGACGGCGTCGAGCGCCGCGCCCGTGCCCACGATGCCGCCGCCGATGACGAGCACGTCGACCTCGCGCTCCCGCATCGAGCGCAGCGCGGCCGCGCGCTCCTCCGGGCCGAGCTTCCTCGACCGACTGACGCTGTTGGTGGTCTCAGACATGGATCCTCCTTCGGTGCGTCGCCCGGGGGAGCGGCGCGGTCAGTGCTGCGGGTTCGCCTCCAGCACCACATCGATGCGCTGGAACTCCTTGAGGTCCTTGTAGCCGGTGGTCGACATGGCCTTCCGCAGCGCACCCATGATGTTGGCGGTGCCGTCCGCCGACGGCGACGGGCCGTGGAGCACGACGTCGAGCGGGCCGACCTGGTCGACCTGCACGCGGTTGCCGCGCGGCAGCTTCTGGTTGTGCGCCTCGGGGCCCCAGTGCCAGCCGCGACCCGGCGCGTCGGTCGCCCGCGCGAGCGCGGTGCCGAGCATGACGGCGTCGGCGCCGCACGCGAGCGCCTTGACGATCTGCCCGGAGGTTCCGAGCGAGCCGTCGGCGATGACGTGCACGTAGCGGCCGCCCGACTCGTCGAGGTAGTCGCGGCGGGCCGCGGCGACGTCGCTCACGGCGGTCGCCATGGGCGCGGCGACGCCGAGCACCTTCTCGCTCGTGGAGGCGGCGCCGCCGCCGAAGCCGACGAGCACGCCGGCCGCGCCCGTCCGCATGAGGTGCAGGGCGGCAGTGTACGTCACGACGCCGCCGACGACGACCGGCACGTCGAGCTCGTAGATGAACTGCTTCAGGTTGAGCGGCGCGCCGTCATCGGCCGACACGTGCTCGGCCGAGACGGTCGCGCCGCGGATGACCATGAGCTCCACGCCCGCGGCGAGCACCGCCTCGTAGTGCTGCTGCACGGCCTGCGGGCTCAGGCTGCCCGCGACGGGCACGCCCGCGTCGCGGATCTGCGCGATGCGGTCGCGGATGAGCTCGGGCTTGATGGGCTCGGCGTAGATCTCGCGCATGCGGCTCGTCGCGAGGTCGGCGGGCAGGCCCGCGATCTCGGCCAGCAGCGGCTCGGGGTCGTCGTAGCGCGTCCACACGCCCTCGAGGTTGAGCACCCCGAGCCCGCCCGCGCGGCCGAGCGCGATCGCGGTGGCCGGGCTCATGACCGAGTCGGTCGGCGCGCCGAGCACCGGGATCTCGAAGCGGAACGCGTCGATCTGCCACTGCAGCGAGACGAGGTCGCTGTCGCGCGTGCGGCGCGACGGCACGATGCTGATGTCGTCGAAGCCGTACCCCATGCGGGCGCGCTTGCTGCGGCCGATCTCGATCTGCGTCACCCCGCCAGCCTATCCCGGCGGCGCCGAGGAGGGCTCAGCGTCAGAGGAGGGCCTTGATGCGGAGCAGCGCCGCCTCGAGCTCGCGCCTGACGGCCTCGGCCTTCGCGGCCGACATCTGCGCTCCCCGCTCGGCCCGCACGGCGTCGCGCACCTGCTGCCGGAACTCGCCGACCGCGAGGTCGACGTCGTGGACCGCCATGCGCGCGGCGACCCGCGCGGCCGTGTGCGGCGCATCCGCCGACTCGGGCATGGGCGCGGATGCACGGGGCGGCACGGGCGCGGAGGCGTCCGACGGCGGGTTCGGCGCCGAAGGGTTCGGCACCGACGGGTTCGGCGCCGAAGGGTTCGGCACCGACGGCGCAGGCCCCCAGGGC
>NZ_JANQCH010000199.1 GCF_024723325.1 Agrococcus sp. HG114 | reverse complement strand
GGCGGGCACCGGCGTGTCGGTGCCCGGCGGCGGCGGCACGGACGGGTCGGTCACGCGCACATCATGGCACCGGGGACGGCGGCGCGGGCGGACGGCGGTGCTGGGGTCAGCGGCCCTGCGGCCGCCAGAGCACGACCGAGCCGGGGCGCGTGGGGCGCGCCCCGGCTCGCAGGGTCGTGATGCCGGCCGCGCCGGCCGCGAAGATGCGGCGTCCCTGCTGCTGCATCACCGCATCCGCGAGTGCCGACTCGAGCTCGCGCACGCGGGCGCGCAGCTCGCGGTTCTCGTCGCTCATCGCGAGGATGCGGCGGATGCCCTCGAGCGAGACGCCCTCGCTCGAGAGCAGCTGCACCTGCTTGAGCCGCCCGACGTCGCGCATCGAGTAGCGGCGCGTGTTGCCCGCGGTGCGCGCGGGCTCGACGAGGCCGAGCCGGTCGTACTGGCGCAGCGTCTGGGCGTGCAGGCCGGCGAGCTCGGCGGCCGCCGCGATCGAGAAGATCGGCGACGACTCGTCGAGGCCCTCCGGCACGCCGCCCATCAGGCCGCCTTCGCCTTCGCGAGCAGCTCGTCGCGCGGCGACTCCTTCGGGCCCGCCTCGACGAACGCCTCGAGATGCTCGACCTGGGCCTTCGTGAGGTGGCTCGGCACCGCGACCTGGATGGTCGCGAGCAGGTCGCCCGTGCCCTTCTTGCCCGCGACGCCGCGGCCCTTCACGCGCAGCACGCGTCCCGACGGGGTGCCGGGCGCGACCTTGAGCCGCACCGGGGCGCCGCCGAGGGTGGGCACCTCGATCGTCGCGCCGAGCGTCGCCTCGGCGAACGTCACCGGCACGTCGACGCGCAGGTTGAGGCCGTCCATCGTGAAGACCGGATGCGGCCGCACCTGCACCGTGAGGATGAGGTCGCCCGGCTCGCCGCCCGTCGGCGACGCGTCGCCCTTGCCGGGCAGCTTGATCTTCTGGCCGTCGTGCACGCCCGCCGGGATCTTGACCGTCATCGTCTTGCCGCCGACGGTGAGCTTCAGGGTGTCGCCCTGGACCGCCGACGTGAAGTCGAGCGCGGCACGCGCGGCGATGTCGCGGCCGCGCGCGGGCCGACGGGCGCCGAAGCCCCCGCCGAACCCGCCCTGGCCGCCGAACATGCCGCCGAGCAGGTCCTCGAAGTCGCCCTGCGAGTACTGCACGCGGGGGCCGCCGCCGAAGCCGCCGAAGACGTCCTCGAAGCCGCCCGAGCCGCCGGGCGCGAAGCGAGGCCGGCCGCCCGCCATCGCGCGGATGGCGTCGTACTCCTGCCGCTGCTTGGGATCCGACAGCACCGCGTGCGCCTCGGAGATCTCCTTGAAGCGCGCCTCGGCGGCCGCGTCGCCCGGGTTGGAGTCCGGGTGGAACTGCCGCGCGAGCTTGCGGTACGTCTTCTTGAGGTCGGCCTCCGAGACGTCCTTGGGCACGCCGAGCACGGCGTAGAAGTCCTTGTCGAACCAGTCGTTGCTAGCCACGCTCCACCTCCCTCAGTCGCGCTCGGCGCACCGCCATCCTGCCCGGGCTCACTCCGCCGGGACGAACACCGCGACCTTCGCGGCCCGCAGCACGCGCTCGCCCACGCGGTAGCCGGTCTGCACCACGTCGGCGACGACCATCTCGGTCACCTCCGGGTTCGGCAGCTGCGCGACGGCCTCGTGCCGGTCGATGTCGAACGGCTCGCCGACCTCGCCCAGGCGCACGACGCCGAGCTGCTCGAACGACGCGCGCAGCTTCTGCGCGACGATCGCGAGCGGCCCCTCCGCGAGGTCGCCGTGCTTGTCGGCGAGGTCGAGGTCGTCGAGCGCGGGCAGCATCGTCGTGATGACGGATGCGATGGTCGCGTCGCGGTCGCCCGCGCGCTCCCGCTCGGTGCGGTTGCGGTAGTTGACGTAGTCGGCGCGGAGCCGCGCGAGCTCGTCCTGCTGCTGCTCCGCCTTCGCCTGCAGCGCCGCCCGCTCGGCCTCGACCGCCGCCGCCTCGCCCTCGAGCAGGGCGCGGTCGGCCTCGCTCAGGTCGTCGGATGCGGTGGCGGGCTCGCCGGCGCCGGCCGCGGTCGCGTCGCCCTCGGCC
>NZ_JANQCH010000198.1 GCF_024723325.1 Agrococcus sp. HG114 | reverse complement strand
ACCGCGACGCGCTCGGCGTAGCCGCCGCCCGCGAGCAGCGCGCACACCGGCTCGCCGACCTCGAGGCCGCGCACGCCCGCGCCGACCGCGGCGATCGTGCCCGAGCACTCGAGCCCGAGCACCTCCGACGCGCCCGCCGGCGGCGGGTACTTGCCCGCGGCCTGCATCACGTCGGCCCGGTTCACCGCGGTCGCGACGATGTCGATGACCACCTCGCCCCGCCCCGCGACCGGGTCCGGCGCATCCGCCCACTCGAGCGGCTCGCCCGCCGCCGCCTGCTGCATCGCCTTCATGGCGACCAGTCGATCACACCGCGGCCGGGCGCGTCAGCGCATCGCGACGGTGAGCAGCAGCGTCGCGTCGGTGAGCGCGTCGACCGCGTGCCGCGCATCGGGGATGTCGACGACGTCGCCCTGCGCGAGCTCGACCGACTCGCTCCCCCACCGCAGGCGCACGCGCCCGGAGAGCACCTGCAGCGTCGCCTCGCCGTTCGCCTCGTGCTCGTCGATGCCGTGGTCGGCGGTGAGGGCGAGCACGGTCTGCCGCAGCGAGAGGTCGCGGCCGGATCGGGTGGACTGCCCGGCGCGGCCGCTCGTCGCCTCGCGGGCGGTCGCGAGCAGCTCGTCGGCGAGCGTGGGCAGGTGCACGGCATCCATGCGCCCAGCATGCCCCGCTTCCGCGCCGCGCTCTAGCCTGGTCGCGTGAGGTGGGCATGACGGATGCGACGGGCCCGGTGCGCGGGGACGTGCCGCGCGTGCTCGCCGACGCCGCGGCCCTCGCCGCGGGGGTCGGCCGCGAGGGCGAGCGCGGCGCGGTGTGGCGCCTGACCGAGCACGAGCGGCATCTCGACGCCAACGTCATCGCGCTGCCGCCCGGCGAGCGCATCGAGCGGCACGAGGGGCCCGCGGAGGACGTGCTGTGGCATGTGCTCGCGGGGTCCGGGACGCTCGAGACCGACGGTGAGCCGGTGGAGCTGCGCGCGGGCGCGATCGTGTGGCTCCCGCGCGGATCGCGCCGGCAGGTCACCGCGGGGGCCGGGGGCCTCCGCTACCTCTCGGTGCACCGCCGCAAGGGCGGCCTGCAGGTCGGGCGGCCCGCCGAGCGCTGACGGGCCGGCGCTGACGGGCCGGCGCTGACGGGCCGGGTGGATGCGCCGGTTCAGTCGCGCGCGTCGGCGAGCGCGCGCTCGGACGCAGGCGCGGCATCCGCCCCGAGCACCGCGTCGATCGTCGTGATCGTCGCGAACCGACCCGCGAGGGCCGCGGCGGTGCGCGCGATGACCTCGGCGGCGCTCAGCTCGCCCGCGCCGTCGTGCAGGGCGAGCGGATGCGTCGCCGTCGCGTCGAGCACGACCTCGACCCGGTAGCCGAGGTCGCTCGCGAGCCGCGCGGTCGTCTCGACGCACTGCTCGGTGCGGATGCCCGCGAGCCGCACGGCGTCGACGCCGCGGTGGTCCAGCTGCTCCTGCAGATCGGTCGTCGTGAACGCGTTGTGCACGCGCTTGACGAGCACGGGCTCGCCGGGGATCGCCTCGAGCCCGTCGATGAGCCGCACGCCGCCCTGCTCGGGGTCGAACGCGCCGCCGCTGCCGGGCTCGGCGTGCAGCACCCACAGCACCGGATCGCCGGCCGCTCGGGCGTGCGCGACGAGCCGGGCGACGTCGGCGGCGATCCCCGGTTTCGAGATGCGGTGCCACTGGGGCTGCCTGCGGAACGATTCCTGCACGTCGATGACGATGAGCGCGGTGGTCATGCGCTCAGTGTGCGGCAGCGGCCGCCCCTCGCGCAGCGCGCTGCTCTGCCAAGCTCGCGCAAGATGCCGCCAGCGTCCGCGGCGTCGCCGCTCAGGCGGATGCGCGCGGTCGCGCGAGCGTGCGGGCGGCGGCCCGCGGCCACCACGCCCGCCCCGCGAGGGCACCGGCCGCGAGCGCGAGCACGGCTCCGGCGCCGACCAGCAGCCACTCCGTCGGCGCGACGCCGAGCGACTCGAGCGCGAACCAGCACGCGACCATCACGGCGACGACCGCGAGCGCCGCGGCGGTCGCGAGCGCCGCTCCGATGGCGGTCGCGGCGTGCGGTCGCGGGGCGCCTGCCC
>NZ_JANQCH010000197.1 GCF_024723325.1 Agrococcus sp. HG114 | reverse complement strand
GTCGTCTCCCTCGACGCGGCGCGCGGCCTGCTCGTGCTCGCGACCGTCGCGTGGCTCGCCGCGCCGCGCCGTCCCGTGCCGGCCTCCGACCCGTGGGGCGCGGTCGGCATCGATGCGCTCGCGCTGCCGGCCTTCGCGCTCATCGCCGGCTGCGGGTTCGCGATGGGGCAGCACCGCGGCTGGACGAGCGGCGCGCGCATGGCGGGCCGCTCGCTGCTGCTGCTCGGGCTCGGCCTGCTCATCGCCGCGCTCGCCGCGCTCATCGCCGGCGCCGCCGCTGGGGTGCCGTTCGACCCGTCCGCGGGTGCGCTCGGCGGGCTCGAGCGCACGCCGGTCGCGGGACCGCTCGTGCAGCTCTCGGTCGCGACGGCCGTGCTCGGCGCGGTCGGGCAGCTCGCGCGCGGCTGGTCGGGCTGGGTCGCCGCCACGACGATCATGACGCTCGCTGGCGCGGCCGCGCTCTGGCTGACGGCGGGTCTCTGCGGGTCGCTGAGCGACGTCTGCAGCCCCGCGACGCTCGTGGTCGGCGGGGTGGCGGATGCGGTGGGCACGACCGCCGATCCCCGCGTCGTGCAGGCGGTCACCACGGTCGTCGCCGGGCTCGGCCTCGCGCTGCCCGCGGCCGCCGGCGCCGCGCTCGTGCACGGCTTCCTGCGCGCGCGCAGCGTCACGGGTCGCCAGCGGGGGCGGGTGATCGGCTTCGGGCTGCTCGCGGGGACGCTCTTCACCGTCCTGGGCGTCATCGCCCACTTCACGCCCACGATGTGGGGGCACGCGGCGCTCGAGCCCGCGATGGCGATCTGGACGCCGCCGCTCACGCTCGCGATCGCGACGCTCGCCGCCCTGCTCGCGACCGTGGCGCATCCGGTCGTCGACACCGACCTGCGGGGCGGCACCTCGGCGCTCGGCGCGTTCGCCGAGCCGTTCGCCGCGGTCGGGCGGATCAGCCTGCTCGCGGTCGCGACGACGCTCGCGGCGCGCACGCTCCTCGACGCGGTCGGCGACCCGGGCCCGGTCGGCGCGATCGCGCGGCTCGGCGACATCCCGTCGATCGTGCTCGCGCTCGTCGTGGCCGCGCTCTGGTTCGCGCTCGCCCGCTGGGCCGATCGCGCCGGACGCCGCCTGCGGCCCTGACGCCCCCGCGCAGCCCTCGCCAGGCACAATGGGGCCATGGCAGTGCGCACCCCCGACCCGAACCCCGGCTGGCTGAGCGACGAGGAGCTGCAGCAGGCTCGCGAGCGGCTGCCGATCCTCTACGTCGAGGCGATCCCGGTGCGGCTCGACGGCATGGGCCAGGTGACGGAGGTCGGACTGCTGCTGCGCATGAACGAGCAGGCCGAGATCACGCGCACGATCGTGTCGGGCCGCGTGCTGCGCGGCGAGCGGGTGCGCGACGCGCTGTACCGCCACCTCGAGAAGGACCTCGGGCCGATGGCGTTCCCGCAGCTGCCCGCGAGCCCGGTGCCGTTCCACGTCGCCGAGTACTTCCCGCTGCCGGGCGACGGGCTGTTCTCCGACGACCGCCAGCACGCCGTCTCGCTGTGCTACATCGTGCCGGTCACCGGCACGTGCGACCCGCGGCAGGACGCGCTCGAGCTCACGTGGCTGCGGCCGGAGGCGGCCGCGTCCGAGATCGTCGCGAGCGAGATGGAGGGCGGCCGGGGCAGCCTCGTGCGGGCCGCGCTCGCGCACTGCGGCGCGCTGCGCTGACCGCGCGGCGCACGGCGGATGCGCAGGGTCGCCCTGTCTAGGCTGGCTGCATGAGCGCGCAGTACCAGGTGACCCTCGAGTGGGGCGCAGCCGGGATGGATGCCGCCGCGGCCGCGGTCGTCGTGATCGCCGACGCCGATCGGGGCCGCGAGTCCGCCGAGCTGCAGGACCGCGCCCCGCGCACGTCGCTCGTGCTCGACGCGACGCTCGCCAACGCATCCGACATCGCTCGCGCGGCGCTCGACGAGCAGGTGCGGCTCGGCGAGCGCGCGTCGATCGCGATCGTCGCGGCCGGCGACCGCTGGCTCGACGGCTCGCTGCGGCCGAACGCCGCCGACCTGCTCGTCGCGGGCCGGGTCGTCGACGCGCTCGCCGAGCTCAGCATCGACTTCCACAGC
>NZ_JANQCH010000196.1 GCF_024723325.1 Agrococcus sp. HG114 | reverse complement strand
CGGCGCCGACGAGCGCGCACGCGGCCCCTCGTGCCGCGCCGCGCCGCCCCCGCATGGCGCACATCCTGCCACCGCGGGCGCCCCGCGGCGCGGGCGGCACCGACGGCGAGCCGCTAGCCCTGCAGGGCCTCCTGGATCGCGGCCTGGAGGTCGCCGATCTCGCGCAGCTGCAGCAGCTCGCCGTCGACGAAGAACGTGGGCGTGCCGGGCACGCCGAGCGCGATGCCCGCGTTCGCGTCGAGCGCGACCCGGTCGAGGGTCGCGGGGTCGGCGACGGCCGCATCGAAGGCGGCGAGGTCGAGCCCGAGCTCCTCCGCGTAGGCGCGGAAGGTCGCCTCGGCGTCATCCGTCCCGGCCCACTCGTCCTGCCGGTCGAAGAGCATCGCGTGCATCTCGGCGAAGGCGTCCTGCTGGGCGGCGGCCTCGGCTGCGACGGCCGCGGGCACCGCGTTCGGGTGGCTCGGCAGCGGGAAGTAGCGCATCGCGAACGTCACCTGGCCCTCGTACCGCTCGACGAGGTCCTCGACGACCGGGTGGAGCTGCCCGCACGCCGGGCACTCGTAGTCGAAGAACTCGACCACGACCGGCGCGCCCTCGCCTGCGTCCGAGACGAGGTGCGTCGACTCGACGACGAGGTCGGCGGATGCGGCGCTCGACGTGGGCGCGGGGGTCGCGACGCGCGACTCCCACGGTCGCACGACCATGAGCGCGACCGCCACGATGAGCACGAGCGCGCCGACGACGGCGGCGATGGAGACGACGGCGTTGCGGGGCATGCATCCAGGGTATCGGCGGGCAGCCGTCGCCCAGGCCGCCGGCGACCGCCCCACGGGAGCGCGGGTGGGCTAGCGTGCCGCCATGGAGCTGTCGTTCTCGGCGATCGCGATCGAGTGGCGCGGACCGGCGCCGTTCGTCTTCGTCCCCGTGCCGCCCGACGAGTCGGAGCTCATCCGCGAGAGCGCGCGCGAGCTCACCTACGGCTGGGGCGCGATCCCGGTCTCGGCCACGATCGGCGCGACGACGTTCACGACCTCCCTCTTCCCGCGCGAGGGCCGCTACCTGCTGCCGCTCAAGGTCGCGGTGCAGCGCGCCGAGGGCGTGGGGCTCGGCGACGAGGTCGCGGTGCGGATGCGCCTGGGCGGGCGGGTCAGCCGGCGCGGGTAGCATCGCGGCGTTCCGCGACCGGGAGGGGATGCGATGGGCTGGGCGACGCGACTGGGAGCGGCAGGCGCGAGCTCGGCGCGCACCGCGGAGCGCACGCTGCACCGCCTCGCGCGGCCGGCGGCCTTCGCGCTCGCGCCGATGCTGCTGCGGCAGTCGAAGCGGCTGCTCGCGGCGCTGCCCGGGCTCCCCGAGCCCAGGGGCCGCCGCGACGGGACGGTCGGCGAGCGCTTCGAGGGCACCCCCGTGCGCCTCCTCGTCGTCGGCGACTCGACCGCGACGGGCGTGGGCGTCGACCGGCTCGAGGAGACCCTCGCGGTGCAGCTCGCCGAGCGCCTCGCGGCCGCGCGCGAGCGGCCGGTCCGGTGGCGCATCGAGGGGCAGGAGGGCTCGACCGCCGCGGCGGTGCTGAGCCGCGACCTCGCCAACATCGACCGCCGCGCCGAGCAGCCGTGGGACGCGATCCTCGTGCTCATCGGCGCGAACGACGCGCTGCAGCTCGTCAGCCGCTCCGCCTTCGCGCGCTCGGCGAGGGCGCTCCTCGCCGGCCTCGACGCCCACCGCGCGGACGGCGGCGTGATCGGCGTCGCCGGCACCCCGCAGATCGACACGTTCGCGTGGCTCCCGCAGCCGATGCGCTCCCTGCTGGGCGGGCACGCGCGGAGCCTCGACGAGGCGCTGCAGCGCATCGCGGCGGAGGCCGCGCACATCGTCCACCTCCCCACGCCCGCGATCCTCGAGCCGCGCTGGCACGCCGCCGACGGCTTCCACCCGTCGCCGGCCGGCTACGGCGAGTGGGCCCGCCTCATCGCGCCGCGGATCCTGGCGGCGCTCCCGCCCGGCGCTCCGGCACCGCGCGGGTCCGAGGCGGCTGCGCTCGAGGCGTCGGCCGAGCACGCGCGCCGCGGGATCGTGCCGCCGTACCTGCTCGAGCGGCTCGCGACCGCCGACTCGGCCGCAGCGCCCGTGGCGCAGCGCACGCTCGGCGTCGACCGCGACGTGCGGGCCGAG
>NZ_JANQCH010000195.1 GCF_024723325.1 Agrococcus sp. HG114 | reverse complement strand
GCGCTGCGCGGCGCGACCCGCTCGCTCGTCGCCGCCGAGGCTGCCGCGGGCACCGACGTCCGGGCCGCCGCCGAGCCGCACGCGGGAGCCCGGCGATGAGCTGGCAGGCAGACCCCGCCCGGTACGACGCCGAGCGACCGGGTGCGATGCGCTACCGCCGCGTCGGCCGCTCCGGGCTCAAGCTGCCCCTGCTGACCCTGGGCCTGTGGCACAACTTCGGCGACGACGTGCCGCTCGAGCGCCAGCGGGCGCTCATCACGACCGCCTTCGACCGCGGCGTCACGCACTTCGACCTCGCCAACAACTACGGCCCGCCCTTCGGCGCCGCGGAGTCGAACTTCGGCCGCGTGCTCTCCGGCGACCTCGCGGCGCACCGCGACGAGATCCTCGTCACGACGAAGGCCGGGTGGGACATGTGGCCCGGCCCGTACGGCTTCGGCGGGAGCCGCAAGTACCTGATCGCAAGCCTCGACCAGTCGCTCGCGCGCATGGGCCTCGACTACGTCGACATCTTCTACCACCACCGCCCCGACCCCGAGACGCCGCTCGAGGAGACCATGGCGGCGCTCGACCACATCGTGCGCACGGGGCGCGCGCTCTACGTCGGCGTCTCGAGCTACAGCGCCGACGAGACCCGGCGGGCGCACGCGATCCTCGAGTCGCTCGGCACGCCGCTCACGATCCACCAGCCGTCGTACTCGCTGCTCAACCGCTGGATCGAGACGGATGGGCTGCTCGATGCCGCGGGCGAGCTCGGCATCGGGGTCATCGGCTTCACCGCGCTCGCGCAGGGCCTGCTGACCGGCAAGTACCTCGACGGCGTGCCCGCGGACTCGCGTGCCGCCCGCGGCGGCGAGCGCAAGGCGCTCGACCCGCGCATCTCCGACGCGGCGGCCGACCGGATCCGCGGCCTCGCGGCGATCGCCGAGCGGCGCGGGCAGACGCTCGCCCAGCTCGCGCTCGCGTGGGCGCTGCGCGACGAGCGCGTCACCTCGCTCACGATCGGCGCCTCGCGGCTCGAGCAGCTCGAGGAGAACCTCGGCGCCCTCGAGCACCTCGCGTTCTCGCCCGACGAGCTGGCCGAGATCGACGAGCTCGCGAAGGACGAGCCCGGCGTCGACCTCTGGGCCGCCGCGCGCGACTCCCGCAGCTGACCCTCCCTCTCCGCCGATCCCTCGCCCTCGCGCCCGCCCTGCGCCCCCAACCCCCCCCGCCCCGCCGAGCGCCACTCGTGCGTTGTGCACGTTCGCGCCCGATCGGCGACCCGCAGCGGGCGCGAACGTGCACATCGCAGGGGTGGCTCGGGTCAGGCCCGGCGACGCAGCGCCGCGCGGACGCGTGCCGCGCAGCGCTCGCCCCCGCGCGCGAGGTCGGCCTTCGTGATGCGCACGACGATCCAGCCGGCGGCCTCGAGCATCTCGTAGCGCAGGATGTCCCGTGCCCACCGCTCGGGATCGAGATGCCCCTCGCCCTCGTACTCGACGGCGACCCCGAGCTCGGGATAGCCGAGGTCCGGATGGAGCTCGACGCCGCCGACCACGACGAGCGGATGCACCGCGGGCTCGGGCGGGCCCGCTCGCACGATCACACGGCGGGTGATGCTCTCGAAGCGCGAGTCGACGCCCGGACGAGCGTCGGCCGCGGCCGCCCGCAGCGACGGGACTCCCTTGAGGCCGTGGAGCCGCGCGAGCTGCGACTCGAGCTGCTCGGAAGTCATGTGCGGGCGACGCGGGAGCGCGAGGTCGGGGTATCGCCTCGATGCGGTGAGCAGGGCGTCGACGACGTGCACGAGCCGTTCGTGGTCGAGCTCCCTCGCGAGCATCACCGCGGTCGAGAGCGGGGTCAGCAGGCGCACGCCGCGATGCGCCGTCGTGCGGAGCCGAGCTCCGTCGAATGCGATGTGCCGCGTCCCCGCTGCGGAGCCGCGCGTCGAGCCGCTCGGCCTCGCGATGACGAGCGGCTCCGAAGGATGCCATCGCGTCGGGAGCGGCAGTCCCCAGAGTCGCGCGGCCGTCGCGCCGCCGAACGCCTGGTGCGCCGGCATCTTCGCTGCGTAGGCGGCCGCGCGCGATCGGAGGTCGTCCGCCGCGATCGCGCGCACTCCTCGGAACGGGGTGCTGAGGTCGCCGCGCCGCAAGCGGCTGCCGCTCACGCCGGCGAGCCGCGCGTCGCGCACGCGGAAGGGCACGCCGGCGAACGGCTCAGGCAGGGGCTGCGGGCTGCGCACCGCGGCACCCTGCCCGATCCAGCGCGGCACCGGTGCCGTCGGCGCCCTCCGCTGTGGAC
>NZ_JANQCH010000194.1 GCF_024723325.1 Agrococcus sp. HG114 | reverse complement strand
GCCGCGCCCGCCCCGGATGCCGCGCAGCGCGTTCGCGAGCCACACCTCGGCGCCGTCGAGGTCGGCGGGCCGCGCGCAGCGCTGCTGCACCTCGACGCCGTCGAGCGCGGCGACCTCGGCGATCACGGCCGCGGTGACGGATGGCAGGTGGGCGGCGGCAGGCGCAGGCACGTGCAGCACGTCGCCCTGCCACCACAGCACGGCCGACCACGCGCCCTCGGCGACGCAGCCCGCCGAGAGCAGGATCGGCTCGACGTCGCGGCCGGCGCGCGCCGACTCCTCGTCCTGCAGCTCCCGCAGCGCGGCGAGGTCGGGACCCTTCCTGTGCGGGTGCCGTCGCGGATCCCGGCTCGCGGTCACGACCTCGACGGCATCCGAGGCCGGAGGGGCCGGCCGCACGCGCAGCCGGATCCCGTCGCTCGTGAGGTCGAGGCGCGGCGACCACCGGCCCTCGCCGGGCACGAGGCGGATCGCGGCGCGAGCCGCGGCGAGCGCGTCGAGACGATCGCCGCCCGCGTCGGCCACCGCATCCGCGAACCGCAGCTGGTGCCGCTGCCACGCGAGCACCCGGCCGTCGACGACGAGCCACGAGTCGGCGGCGAGGGGCTCGCCGACCGGCTCGTCGACCGGCGTGAACCCGCCCGTCGTCCAGGCGCGCACGGGCTGCTCGGCGCTCATAGGATGCACCCTATGCCAGCGACCCCTGGGCGACTGCTGCCCCGTCTCGGCGGTCGCTGGGCCGAAGCCGTCGACACGACCCCGCAGGCCGCGTTCGCCTCGCTCGAGGCCGCGTCGGCGGATGTCGTGTGGCTCGACTCGTCCTCCGACGGCGACCACGTGCTCGGCACCGGCAGCCACGTGCTGCTCGTGAAGGATGGCAGGGCGACGCTCGACGGCGAGCCCGTGCCCGGTGACGCGCTCGCGGCGCTCGAGGCGGCGCGCGCGGCGATGCCGGGTCCGTGGGTCGGGTGGCTCGGCTTCGAGGCGGGCGTGCGGATGCTCGGGCTCGAGCCCGCGCCCGGCCGGTTCCCCGAGGCGGCGTGGCTGCTGCTCGACCGCTGGGTCGTCGTCTCGGGCGGCGAGGCGCAGCTCCAGTCGCGGCTTGGGGAGCCCTGGACGCTGCCGCCGGATCCCGGCGTCGCGGTGCCGCGCGCCGACCGGCTGGAGCCCTCGCGGCTGCGCTGGCGGGATGACGACCGCGCGTACGCGGCGAAGGTCGAGCGCTGCCGCGAGCACATCCGCGACGGCGACTCGTACGTGCTGTGCCTCACGACCGCGATCGAGGCGCCCCCGCTCGACATGGTCGCGACCCACGCGCGGCTGCGGGCGGCGAGCCCCGTGCACCACGGGGGGTTCCTCCGCATCGGCGGCGTGACGGTCTCGAGCGCGAGCCCGGAGACGTTCCTGCACGTCGAGGACGGCGTGGCGACGACCCGTCCCATCAAGGGCACGCGGCGCCGCGGCGCCGACGACGACGCGGCGCTCGCGCGCGAGCTGTTCGAGAGCGAGAAGGAGCGCGCCGAGAACGTCATGATCGTCGACCTGTGCCGCAACGACCTGCAGCGGGTCTCGGCGCCGGGCTCGGTCGAGGTGACGAGCCTGCTCGAGGTCGAGAGCTATCCCACGGTGCACCAGCTCGTCTCGACGGTCCGGTCGCGGCTCCTGCCGGGGCTCGGGCCGATCGACGCGGTGCGGGCGCTGTTCCCCGCGGGCTCGATGACGGGCGCGCCGAAGCGCCGCACCGTCGAGCTGCTGCAGGCGCTCGAGGGCGCCCCGCGCGGGGTGTACAGCGGATGCTTCGGGGTCGTCGCGGGGACGTCGTGCCAGCTCGCGATGGTCATCCGCTCGGTCGTCGCCGACGAGGCCGGCGCGCACATCGGGGTCGGCGGCGGGGTGACGGCGCTGTCGGACCCGGCGTTCGAGGTCGACGAGCTGCACGTGAAGGCCGCGGCGATGCTCGCCTCCCTCGTGCCGGGCTGAGTCAGCCGTCCGCGGCCGCGCGCGACTCGGCGATGCGTGCGACGCGCTCGAGCCGCGACTCCCACTGGCGGCCGATCGTGTCGAGCCGGTCGGCGAGCTCGCTGAGCGCCGAGCCGATCGCCCGGTGCACGACCGAGCGGCCCTCGCGCGCCGACTCGACGAGCCCTGCGGCCTCGAGCACCGCGAGGTGCTTCGCGATCGCCTGCCGGCTGACCGGCAGCTCGCGAGCGAGCTCGCTCGCGGAGCGCGCCCGCCCGCCGAGCAGCTCGAGGATCGCCCAGCGCGTGTCGTCCGCGAGCGCCGCGAGCTGCCGCGTCGGCGCGGCGGCGCCGGTCACGCTCGCGC
>NZ_JANQCH010000193.1 GCF_024723325.1 Agrococcus sp. HG114 | reverse complement strand
GCCCTGGCGCGGGCGGCGAGCTCGCGCTCGGTCGCCTCGGCGAGCGACCACGCGATGCCGCCGATCTCGTGCACGGGCGCCGTGCCGAGCCCGCCGATCCAGCCGCCGAGCGCATCCACGTCGACGAAGGTCGCGGTGACCGCGGCCGAGGCGGTGAACACGAGCCGCTGGGGCAGGCCCTCCCCCACCCACTCGCGGTGGTGCGACACCCACACGCGGTCGGCGTGCCACGACTCGACCGCGCCGGCAGTGGCGAGCTCGCGCGCGCCGTCGGCGACGCGCCGCTGCGCGTCGGCGACCTCGGCCATCGCGTCCTCGGGGGAGGCCGCCTGCCAGCGGGAGTGCACCGTCACGGTCGCGCGCTCGGCGGCCGCTCGCTCGACGGCCTCGCCGCGCACCAGGATCTCGACCACGCTGCGGATGCTACTCGCGGAGCCTGGCGCCGTGCCGCTCGCTCGCGACGCGCAGGCCCGCGAGCTTCGCCTCGCTCGCCTCGGCCGCGGTGAGCGTGCGATCCGGCGCGCGGAAGCGCAGCGCGAACGTGAGCGACTTCTCGCCCTCGCCGAGCCCCGCGCCGCGGTAGTCGTCGACGAGCGCGATGTGCTCGAGGAGCGCTCCCGCCCCGTCGCGCACCGCCCGGCGCACGTCGCCCGCGGGCACGTGCCGGTCGACGACGACCGAGAGGTCCTGCGTCGCCGCGGGCACGGGAGCGATGCGGCGCGTCTCGAGCCGCGCGCGGGCGCGCTCGATGAGCGCGCCGAGGTCGAGCTCGGCGACCGCGACGCCGCGCGGCAGGTCGGCGTCGGCGGCGACCGCGGGCAGCAGCTCCCCGGCGACGCCCACGACGAGCTCGCCGACGAGCAGCTCCGCGGTGCGGCCCGGGTGCAGCCACGCGCGCTCCGCCTGGCGCAGCTCGAGCTCGACCCCGACGGTCCGCGCGATCCGCTCGGCCGCCTCCACCGCATCCGCGAGCCCGAAGCGCTCGCTCGCCCGGCCAGGCTGCTTGCGCACGCGCTCGCCCACGAGCAGCACCGCCGCGTGCAGCGGCTGCTCGGGGAGCCGGTCGAGCTCGGCGAGCACGCCGTCGGCCGGTCGCGCCTCGGCGCCCGGCAGCTCGTCGGTGCCCTGCCCGTCGACCTGGTGGAAGACGCGGCCGAGCTCGAACAGCGCGAGGTCGGTGAGGCCGCGGCCGAGGTTGCGGTGCGCGGCGTCGAGCAGGCCCGGCACGAGCGCGGTGCGCAGGAACGGCCGCTCCCCGTCGAGCGGGTTCTCGAGCCGCACGGGCGCGTGCCCCGTCAGGTGCGCCTGCCGCTCGGTGACGAACGGGGCGACGAGCACCTCGGTGTGGCCGCTCGCCGCGAGCGCGTCGGCGACCTTCCGGCGCAGGCGCTGCGCGCGCGTGTACCCGCGCCCGGGCGGGGCGACGGGCAGCACGGAGGGGATGCGGTCGAAGCCCACGATGCGGGCGATCTCCTCGACGAGGCCCTCGCGGTCGGTGAGGTCGCGGCGCCACGTCGGCGGGGTGACCGTCCAGGCATCCGCGCCGTCGGCGATCGTCGCGCCGACGCTCTCGAGCGCCGCGCGCGCCTCGTCGTCGGAGTACTCGCCGCCGAGCAGCGCGCTCCAGTAGCCGACCGGGATCTCGATCGGGCGCATCTGGGCGACCTCGCCGACCTCGGTGCCGAGCTCGTCGAGCGTGCCGCCCGCGAGCTCGACGAGCAGCTGGGCGACGCGCGCCGCCGCCGCGTCGGCGACGGCCGGGTCGACGCCGCGCTCGTAGCGCTTCGACGCCTCGGAGAAGAGCTTGTGCCGGCGCGCGGTGCGGCCGATCGAGACCGCGTCGAACGTCGCCGCCTCGATGAGCACGTCGGTCGTCGCGTCGTCCATCTCGGTCTCGGCGCCGCCCATGACGCCCGCGAGGCCGATCGCGCCGCGGTCGTCGGTGATGAGGAGGTCCTCAGGGTGGAGCGTCCGCTCGACGCCGTCGAGGGTGACGAGCGTCTCGCCCTGGCGCGCGCGGCGCACGGCGATGCCGCCCCGCAGCTTCCCGAGGTCGTAGCCGTGGATCGGCTGGCCGAGCTCGAGCATCACGTAGTTCGTGATGTCGACCGGCAGCGAGATCGAGCGGATGCCCGCGAGGCGCAGGCGCGAGGCGAGCCACGACGGGCTCGGGCGGCTCGGGTCGATGCCGCGCACGACGCGCACGACGAACCGCGAGCAGCCGGCGCGGCCGCGGATGGGCGCGTCGTCGTCGAGCGAGACGGCGAAGCCGGATGCGGCCGGCCCGGTGTCGCGGCTCCGCGCGGTCTCGGCGGGGTCGGCGAACGCC
>NZ_JANQCH010000192.1 GCF_024723325.1 Agrococcus sp. HG114 | reverse complement strand
GGATCGCGTCGGCCACCGCGCGGGGCGCCGAGTGCTGCACGGCGTGCGGGTGCCCCGGCACGTGCACGAGCCGCGCGCGCGGCGCGCGGTCGCGCAGCTCGCGGCACCAGCGCATCCCGGCGATCGAGTCGCGCTCGCCGCGCAGCACGAGCAGCGGGACCTCGAGCGCGGCGACCCGGCGCTCGAGCGCGTAGTCGAGCATGTGGCGCAGCTGCACGAGGTACCACACCGGCCCGCAGCGCACGTAGTCGCTCGCGATGACGGCGTTCGCGCTCGGCAGCTCGCGCAGCGAGTCGACCGCGAGCGCCCGCAGCTGGGCGAGCGCGGTGCGGTGGCGCTCGTCGGCCACCGGGCCGATCGCCACGACGCTCGAGACGAGCTCGGGCCGCTGGAGCGCGAGCTCGACCGCCCACTGCGCGCCCATCGAGTGCCCCACGAGCACGACCGGGCCCGTCTCGCAGCGCTCGAGCACCGCGCCGAGCGCCGCCGCCATCGCGGCGACGTCGACGTCGCGCGCGGGCTTCGGCAGCCCGCCGAAGCCCGGCAGGTCGACCGAGATCACGCGGGCGCGGGCCGCGAGCACGCCGTGCAGCCGCGCGAAGTAGCGGCGGGAGACGCCGATGCCGTGCACGAGCACGACCGTGGGCGTCCCCGGCGCGTCGGCCGGCGCATCCGCCGTGATCGCGAACGCGAGGCCGTGGGCGTCGACGCGCCGCCGTCGGCGCCTCACGCCCGCGCGCCGCGAGCCGGCACGTCGAGCGTCATGCCCAGCGGGTCGTCGACCGCGGCGGTGAACCCCAGCTCCTCGTAGACCGACACCGCCTCCGGGCTCGAGAAGAGCCCGACGACCGCCTCGGCGGGCGCGTGCTCGCGCACGTGGTCGAGCAGCCGCTCGACGATGCGGGTCGCGATGCCCTGCTCGGAGTGCGACGGGTCGACCATGACGTCCTGCACGTACCAGTAGCGCACCCCGTCGCCGACGAGCCGGCCCACGCCCACGGCACGGCCGCCGTCGGTGACCACGACGCCGTGCAGCGAGCGCTCGAGCGAGCGGTCGATCGACGCCCAGTCGAAGTGGTCGAGCCAGCCGACCGCCTCGGCGACCTCGCGCTGCTCTTCCGCGGTGGGGACCCGGTCCTCGAACGACGTCATGGCGAGACCCTAGGGCACTCGTCCCGCCCCAGCCTGCGCCCAGCCTGCGATGCCACCGTGGCCGCATGACCGAGCACTCCGACCAGCTGCAGACCATCGCCGAGATCATGCGCTCGACGCGCATCGCCTCGCTCGCCTACATCTCGACGCAGGGCGACCTGGTGTCGACGCCCATGGGCACGCAGGACCTCGAGCACCCGGGCACCGTGTGGTTCATCACCGAGCGCTCGACCGACAAGGTCGCGGCGATCGCCGCGGACCCCCGGGTGAACGTCCACTACGCAGGCAAGCAGGGCTGGGTCTCGCTCGCGGGCACGGCGCGGTTCGTCGACGACCGCGAGCGGCTGCGCCGGCTGTGGGATGCGTCGGCCGGCGCGTTCATGTCGGGCGGGCCCGAGGATCCCGAGAACGGGCTCCTCGAGGTGACCGCGACGAGCGCCGAGTACTGGGAGTCGCCCGGCGCCGTCGCGACGGCCGTGCAGCTCGTGAAGGGCCTCGTCACCGACGGCGAGCCCGACCTGGGCGACTCCGGGATCGTCCGGCTCTGACCTGCACGGGCGGCGCTGCCGCGCCGCTCGTCAGCGCGGGTCGGCGTGCTCGGGCGGCCAGACGACCGCGAACCGCTCGAAGACGATCTCGTCGTCCTCCGACCACGCGGCGCCGCGGGCGCGCGCGGTGCGCGTCCAGTAGCGCCGGTGCTCGCGCCGCCACGACTCGAGCGAGCGGTCGTCCTCCCCCTCGTCGGCGGCGAAGCCGGCGTCGGCGCTCGAGAACGGCCCGACCCGCAGCTCGGTGCTGCGCAGGATCGCGCGCGGCGCGCCCGAGCCGTCGCACGCGATCCAGTGGGAGCCGATCCGGGGCAGCCGCTCCCCCGCCGCGGCGAACTCCGCGACGAGCTCCGAGGTCGCGCGCTTCTGGCCCCGCAGCACGAGCTCGAGCAGCGCGTCGGCGAGGCGCGCGGAGTCGCCGAACCCCTCGACCGTGTGCTCGTCGCCCGCGGCGACCGCTCGCGGGTGAGCGGCGACGTACTCGCCCCACATCGCCGCGGCCGCGTCGCGGTCGGGCTGCGCCGCCGGGCGGTCGGGTGCTGGCTCGCTGCTCACTCGCCCATCGTGCCAGCGGTGCACCGCGTACGATGCCGGGCGTGCCGAACGACGTCGACCTCGCCGCGATCGACGCCGCGCGCGCCCTGCTGCGCGCGACCGCCGACCG
>NZ_JANQCH010000191.1 GCF_024723325.1 Agrococcus sp. HG114 | reverse complement strand
GAGCCCCTGCGGGCGGACCGGCCGCGCCGCCGCCCGGGGTCCGGGCGCCGAGCCGCCCCGCGGGCGTCGCTCCGGCCCGCCGCGGCCATCAGCGCATGACGGGGGCGACGGTGCCGGCGATCGCCTGCGCCACCACCGCCCGCGCGTCGTCGTGCCGGGCGCGCGGGTCGTGCAGCACGAGGTGGTGCGGCAGCACGTGCTGCGCGAGCGCCTTCACGTCGTCGGGCGAGAGCCAGTCGCGGCCGAGCAGGTGCGCGCGCGCCTTCGCCGCCCGCACGAGCTGCAGCGTCGCGCGCGGGCTCGCGCCGAGCCGCACGTCGGCGTGCTGCCGGGTGGCCCGCGCGAGCCGCACGGCGTAGCGCTCGACGAGCTCGTGCGCGCGCACGGCGTGCGCGGCGTCGATCTCGGCGCGGAACTGCGCCTCGGTCGTCACCGGGTGCACGGCGTCGAGCGGCTGCACGGTCTCGCGCGCCTGCACCATCGCGAGTTCGGCGGCCTCGTCGGGGTAGCCGAGCTCGAGCCGCACCATGAAGCGGTCGCGCTGCGCCTCGGGCAGCGCGTACGTGCCCTCCATGTCGATGGGGTTCTGCGTCGCGACCACGAGGAAGGGCGACGGCAGGAGGTGCGTGACGCCGTCGACCGTGACCTGCCCCTCGGCCATGCACTCGAGCAGCGCCGCTTGCGTCTTGGGGCTCGCGCGGTTGATCTCGTCGGCGATGACGATGTTCGCGAACACCGGGCCGGGCTGGAACCGCAGCTCGCCGGTCGCGCGATCGAGCACCGACATGCCGGTGATGTCGCTCGGCAGCAGGTCGGGCGTGCACTGGATGCGGCGCACCGTGCCGCCGATCGCCGCGGCGAACGCGCGCGCGAGCTGCGTCTTGCCGACGCCCGGCACGTCCTCGAGCAGCACGTGGCCCTCGGCGAGCAGCACGGTCAGCACCGTGCGGATCTCCTCCGCCTTGCCCGCGATGACGCTCTGCACGGCCCGCTCGATGCGGTCGCCGGCGGTCGCCGTCGCGGGCGGCACCTGCTCGAGCACCTGCGGCTCGCCGCGCCCCTCAGCCGTCATCCGAAGCCCCCGCCTCCGCCAGTGCATCGATCCTGCCCGCCTCGCGGCCGAGCCGGTAGGCCTCGTCGGTGCCGAGGCGGAACATGTCGCCCTCGCGCCGCACGAGCCGGTCGGCGCCCGGCTCGTCGAGCCCGGTGACGTGGCGGCCCAGCCCGCGCACGAGCACGACCGGCACGCCGTCGGACTTGCCGGCCACGAGGTCGGCGGCACCGGCGATCTCGTCGGCGATCGCGGGCGCGGTGACGGTGAGCGGGCGGCCGTTCGCGTCGAGCGCGCCCGCGAGCGGCTCGAGCACGCGAATGCCGGCCGCGCCGATCGCGACGTCGGTCTGGCCGACGCGCCACGCGCGCCCGAGCGTGTCGCTCACGATGACGCCGATCGCGCACCCGAAGCGCGACCGCAGCCGCTCGCCGATCGCGCGCGCCGACGCATCCGAGTCCTCCGGGAGGAGCAGGATCGTGCCGTCGTCGGTGTTCGACGCGTCGACGCCCGCCGCGGCGAGCACGAGGCCCGAGCGGTGCTCGACGATCCGCGTGATGCCGCCGGGGAACGCGCGCGAGGCGACGAGGCGCACCGACTCCTCGGTGATCGCCCGCTCGCGCTCGGCGGCGGGGCGGATGCGCCCCTCGGCCTTCGAGACGACCTTGCTCGTGACGACGACGATGTCGCCGTCCCGCGGCTCGAGCGGCGCGAGCGCGTCGGCGACGAGCTGCGGCAGGTCGTCGCCCGGGCGCACCTCGCCGATGCCCCGCAGCGCCCGCAGCTCGAGGTCGGCGTCGCGCGCGGGCGCGCTCATCGCTGCTGCAGGAAGGTGGCGACGGCCCGCGGTACGTAGGGGCTGATGTCGCCGCCGAGCTCCGACACCTGCCGCACGAGGCTCGACGAGACGTGCGCGTTCTCGGGGTTCGGCAGCATGAAGATCGTCTCGACGCCCGCGAGGTTGCGGTTCACGATCGACATCGGCGTCTCGTACGAGAGGTCGGTCGACGAGCGGATGCCCTTGACGAGCACCTCCGCGCCCACCTGCTGGCAGTAGTCGACGAGCAGGCCCATCGACCAGTTCGCGATGCGGATCTGCCCCTCGATGCGGGCCTCGTCGATCGAGCGCTCGATGAGCGCCTCGCGCTCGACGACCGGCAGGAACGCGTGCTTGTCGGGGTTGTGCGTGACGACGACGTGCACCTCGTCGAAGATCCGGGCGGCTCGCGCGATGACGTCGAGGTGACCCAGGGTGACAGGGTCGAACGAACCGGGCACGACGGCGATGCGAGGCATGCCGCCAGCCTATAAGGCGGACGCGTGCCGGCGAGGCCGCGCGGGGCTGCGGTGCGGATGCCGGGCCGCCGCCGCGCGCGGGCGCCG
>NZ_JANQCH010000190.1 GCF_024723325.1 Agrococcus sp. HG114 | reverse complement strand
GCGGAGGGGGTGGTCGGCAGCGTCAGATTTGTATAAGAGACGGCGCTCACGCCGCGCGCTCGACCACGCGCGCCGCTCCCGGCGACGCGTCGACGCCGAGCTGCGCGAGCAGCGCCTGCGCCTCGGCGAGGCCCGGGTCGTCGACGACGAGCAGCAGCCTCGCACGCCCCGCGCCGTAGTCGAGCTCGGGCGTCCGGCCCGCGGCGCGCAGCGCGTGCTCGATGCGGGGCGCGTCGGCGACCGGCACCTCGCCGACGAGCTCGGTCCCGGCGACCCGCTCGAGGCGCCCGGCGGCGTCGAGCGCACGGGCCGCGATGCCGCCGTACGCGCGCACGAGCCCACCGGTGCCGAGCTGCACGCCCCCGAACCAGCGCACGACGAGCACCGCGACGTCGGTGAGCCCGCGCCCGGCGATCGCCGAGAGGATCGGGGCACCCGCGGTGCCGGAGGGCTCCCCGTCGTCGTTCGAGCGGCTCGCCTCGCCGAGCGGGCCGGCGACGCCCGCGCTGCACACGTGCCGCGCATCGGAATGCGCGCGTCGCGCGTCGCGCACGAGGGGCGCGAGCTGGTCGAGGCTCGCGATGCGGTGCGCCGTCGCGAGGAAGCGCGAGCGCGAGATCTCGGTCTCGGCGCTCGCGCTCCTCGCGATCGTGGGCCGCAGCACGGCTCCATCCTCTCCCGCGCAAGCACGGCGCACGCCCGCGCGGGCGCCGGGTCAGGCGGGCGCGGGGGATTCCTCGGGGATGGCGGCCTGCGCGGCGTCGGCGTCCTCGTCGCCGAGCCGGCGCATCCGCCCCGCTGCGATCGCGCCGACGAGGGTGAGCGCCGAGAGCGCCGCGAGCACGACGCCCGGGTGCCACCACGCGTTGCCCGTCGCCGTGCCGAGCTCGGTCGTGAGGTAGGGGATGAAGCCCGAGAGCACCGCGGCGACCGCGTACGCGACCGAGAGCGCCGAGTAGGCGTGGCGGCCGCGGAAGAGCTCCTGCATCGTGCCGCCGAGCGCCGCCCACGACGCGGTCGGCAGGATGCCGCCGACGATCATGAGCGCGACGAGCACGCCGAAGGTCGCGCTGCCGAGCAGCCAGTAGATGGGGAACGCGATGAGCAGCGTGCCGACCGCGCCGAGCGCGACGACGCGCGCGGAGCCGATGCGGGTCGCGAGCATGCCGAACGCCGGCACGGTCACGAACTGCAGCAGCCCGCCGATCGTCGCGGCGGTCAGCAGCTGCATCTCGTCGAAGCCGAGCGCGCTCACGCCGTAGCCCATCGTGTAGGTGTTCATGAGCGAGTAGGAGCCGATGCCGAGGAGCGCCACGAGGATCGCGACGCCGAAGGCGGCGGGCTGCGTGCGGATCGCGCCCCAGACGGGGTTGCGCTCGCGCTGCCCCTTGGCGGCGAGCTCCTTGAACACCGGCGTCTCGTCGATCGACCAGCGCAGGTAGAGCGAGACGGCGATGAGCGGGATCGCGATGAGGAAGGGGACGCGCCAGCCCCACGCGGCCATCGCCTCGGGGCCGAGCCCGAAGAACATCGCGAGCATGAGGCCGCCCGCCGCGACGGAGCCGATGGGGGAGCCGAGCTGCGGGAGGGAGGCGAAGAACGGGCGCCGGCGCGCGTCGGCGTGCTCGGTCGCGAGCAGCACGGCGCCGCCCCACTCGCCGCCGAGCGAGAGGCCCTGCAGGATCCGCAGCACGACGAGCGCGATCGCCCCGAACGTCGCCCACCCCTCGCCGGTGGGCAGCAGGCCGACGAGCCCCGTCGCGACGCCCATGAGCGCGATCGTGATGAGCAGCGTCGAGCGGCGGCCGATGCGGTCGCCGAGGTGGCCGAAGAGGATCGCGCCGATCGGGCGCACGACGAACGCGATGCCGATCGTCGCGAACGACGCCGCGAGCGCGCCCGCGTCGCCGAGCGCGGAGAAGAAGAACGGGCCCGCGAAGAACGCGGCGAAGTAGGAGTAGGTGTAGAAGTCGTACGACTCGAGGGCCGTGCCGACGGTCGCGGCGGTCGCGACTCGGCCGCTGCTGCTCGAGCGCGCGGGGTAGGCGCCCGAGGGCGTCGCGGTGGTGGTGGTCACGGGTGCTCCTCGCCAGGGCGCCGAGGCTCGGCGCGCATTGTCATACCGAGTGCAACAATAGCGCGGGGAGGGGATTCCATGGTCACGGGCAGAGGACGGGGACGACCGCGCGCGTCGAGCGCCGCGACGATCCACGAGGCGGCGCTCGAGCTCTTCCTCGAGCGAGGCTACGACGCGGTCAGCATCGACGACATCGCCCAGCGCGCCGGCGTCTCGCGGGGCACGGTCTTCGCCTACTGCAGCTCCAAGGCGGATGCGCTGTGGGCGGGCCTCGACGAGGCCATCGCGCGGGCCGAGGCGGCGCTCGACGCCGCGGGCCCCGGAGGCGCGGCCGCGCGCGGGGGTGCGCTGGGCGCCGT
>NZ_JANQCH010000018.1 GCF_024723325.1 Agrococcus sp. HG114 | reverse complement strand
ACCTTGCGCGCCTCGACCAGCGTGCGCACCTGCGGCGCCGTCGAGGCGGCGACCCGACGCATCCGCCGCGCCGACGCGTTGACCGCCACGAGCCCGACGACGCCGAGCACCGCCACGGTCGTGCCGACGCCGACGAGCACCTGCAGCCCCGGGACGAGCGCGCCGGCGACGACGCCCACGAGCGCGACGAGCACGAGCGCGAAGCACGCGAGGCGCGTGCGGCGCAGCCGCTGCGCGCGCGACACCGTCGACTTCACAGCTGCGCGGACCTCGCGCTCGACCGCCTTGATCTGCTCGTCGAGCTCGCGGGCGCGGGCGACGGCCCTCGCGTGCTCGAGCGCCTGCTTGAGGCGCTGCTCCTTGGCGACCGCCTTCTGCTGCACCGCGATCGTGCGCGCGTCGGCCTCGAGCCGCACCTCCTCGGGAGCCTCGGCCGACTCGGCCATGATCCGCAGCGTCTGCTGCAGGCGGATGGCGTTGCGCTCGGTCGCGAGGTACTCGCGCTTCCGCGTCCACACGGGCACGAGGTAGGCGACCCAGAGCACGACGGCGACGATGAGGACGAGCGACGTCCCGAGACCTGCGAACTCTGGCATGGCCAGCACGGTATCTTTCCGACCGCGCAGGATCCGGGAGGTCGCGCGGCGGTTCGCGAGGCGTGCCGAGCGGATCTACGCGGAGCGGTCCTGACGGGGGTCGCCGCCCACCTCGACGGGGTAGACCGAGCGGTCGAACGGCGGCACGCGCCCGCCGAGCCAGCGCTCGAGCAGCGGCTCCGCGAGCTCCTCGCGCACGAGGGCGAAGCACAGGTGGTCGCGCCAGTCGCCGTCGATGTGGATGTAGCGGCGGCGGCACCCCTCGTAGCGGAAGCCGAGCTTCTCGACCACGCGCAGGCTCGCGAGGTTCTCGGGCCGGATGCACACCTCGACGCGGTGCAGCCCCATGCCGAGCATGAGGTGGTCGGTGACGAGCGCGACCGCGATGGTGGTCGCGCCGCGGCCGGCGAAACGGCGCGCGATCCAGTAGCCGAGCGTCGACGACGACAGCGCCCCGCCCGAGATGTTCGCGACGTTCAGCTGCCCGGCGAACTCCCCGTCGACCTCGATCGCGAACGCGAGCCCCGTGCCCTCGCGGTCGGACTCGAGCAGCGAGCGGATCGACGACTTCGTGTCGAAGCGCCCGCTCGGCCGCGAGCCGGGCAGCGTCGCCTCCCACCGCTCGAGCCACGGGCGGTTGGCGATGAGCTCCGCCTCGAGCACCCTCGCATCGCGCAGGCGGATGCCGCGCACCGCGACGGGCCCGTGCGTGAGGCGGGGCGCGCTGTCGAACACGCTCCTGAGCCTAGACGCGCGCCGCCGGAGCCTGCGCCGCCGCGACCACGTTGAAGTTGTCGCGGAACAGGTTCTCGGGATCCACCTCGGCCTTGAGCGCCCGCAGCCGCGCGAGCGTCGCGGGCGGGAAGGCCTCCTCGAGCCGTCCGGGCCGCTGGTCGGTCTCGAACGAGAGGTAGAGGCCGGATGCGTGGGGTGCGATGAGCGTGTCCCATGCGGCGTCCAGCCGGGCCCGGTCGGCGCCGAACGCGATCACCGAGAACCTCGCCTCGCGGTGCGCGAACGCCGTCGCGCCGGCCGGCACGTCGGCGATCGCCTCGCCCATCGCCCGGACCTGGAAGAAGTAGTGCACGCCCGCGTCGACGAACCGCGCGAGCGCGCGCGCGACCTCCGGCGTGATCGTGCCGATGAGCGCCGAGCGCGTCGTCGGCTCGCCCTGCCCCTGGTGGGCGCCGCCGGGCGCGTTGTCGATCACGCTCGCGTAGCGCGTGCGCACGACGTGCTGCCCCACGAGCGGCGCGACCGTCGCGAAGGGCTGCAGGTGCCCGACGATCGTGTCGGGGTCGGATGCGTCCACCGCGATCATCGCCTGCGCGACCCGCGGCTGCCCGGGGCGGTCGCCGCCCAGCAGCAGGAAGGGCGTCACCACGCGGTCGCTCGCCTCGGTCACCGCACCGAACCGCTCGAAGAAGCCGGCGGTGTTGCTCGCATCGAATGCGAGCTGCGCGAAGCCGATCTCCCCCACCGGCTGCGCCGCGATCTCGAACGCGACGGCCACCCCCAGGTTCGCGCCTGCCCCGCGCATGCCCCAGAACAGCTCCTCGTGCTCGTCGCGGCTCGCGCGCACGAGGCGGCCGTCGGCGAGCACGACCTCGACCGCCTCCACGTGATCGATCGTGAGCCCGTGCTCGCGCCCGAGGAAGCCGACGCCGCCCGCCGTGGCGAGCCCGCCGACGCCCACGCCGCCGTAGTCGCCCGAGGAGATCGCCCAGCCGTGCTCGTCGAGCACCGTCGCCACCCGGCCCCACGTCGCCCCGGCGCCGATGCGCACGAGCCGCCGCGACGCATCCACGACGTCGATGCGATCGAGCGCGCCGAGCTCGATGACGATGCCGCCGTCGTTCGTCGAGCGCCCCGAGATGCCGTGGCCGGCGGAGCGGATGCTGAGCGGCACCGACTCGGCGGCCCCCTGGCTGCGCGCATAGGCGAGCGCGTCGGCGACCTCGCCAGGGTTCGTCGGCCGCAGCACGAGGCCCGGCGCACCGCCGCGCAGGTACGTGCTGCGCACGTCGGGGTACTCCCACGAGCCCGGCTCGACCGCCGTCGCCCGGAGGCTCGCGGGGATCGCGCCGTAGTCGATGCCCGCGGCGCGCAGCCGCAGGCCGGCGGCCGAGATCGAGCCGGCGGGCTCGGTGCCCCGCAGCGTGCGCTCGGCCGCGACCCGCTCGCGCACCTCGGGCGCGACCTCCTCGATGAAGCGCTGCATGAGGCCGGCGTCGTCGGCGGCGAGGATGAACGTGCTCGTGCCGTGCTCGAGCGCGAGCTCGACGAGCTGCTCGAGGCGGCCGTCGTCGGCGAAGTCGCCGCCGATGTTCAGCAGCCGCCGGATCTCGCGCGGCTCGCGGCCCGCCTGCTCGGCCGCGCGGTCGATCGTCGCGTTGCCGCGCTCGAGGTCGCCCGGCTGCAGGTAGCCGAGGCTCGGCAGCCAGCCGTCGCCGAGCCGGCCGGTGAGGCGGAGCATGCGCGGCTTGTACGCGCCGATGTGGATCGGCAGCCGGTGCGCGGGGCGCGGGCCGCGCTTCGCGCCGGCGACGCGGTGGTGCTCGCCGTCGACGTGCACCCCGCCGCGCTCCGACGTGTCCCAGATGCCGCGGATGATCGCGATCGCCTCGGCGAGCGCGTCGACGCCCTGGCCGGGCGTGAGGCGATCGCCGCCCATCGCGGCGATCGCGTCCCAGAAGCCGCCCGCGCCGAGTCCCAGCTCGAACCGGCCGCCGGTGAGCAGGTCGAGGCTCGCGGCGCTGCGGGCGAGCACGGCCGGCTGCCGCAGCGGCACGTTCGCGACGTTGGGGGCGAGGCGGATGCGCTCGGTCGCCGCCCCGAGGTACGAGAGGAGCGTCCACGTGTCGAGGAACGCCGGCTGGTACGGGTGGTCCTGGAACGTCGCGAGGTCGAAGCCCAGCCGCTCGGCGGCCTGCGCGAGCTGCACGGGCCGCTGAGCGGGCGCGTTGCCCGGTGTGATGAAGACGCCGAACTCGATCGGGTGGCCGTAGTCCATGCTCGGTGCAACCCGGACGGGGGCCCGAAGCATCCCGCGATACATTCCCAGGCGTGAGCGAGCACGACGAGACCGCGATCGAGGACGCCAAGCGCGCGCTGCGCCGGCAGCTGCGCACGGAGCGCGCCGAGCGCGGCGAGGGCTTCGCCGCCGAGCGCTCCCCCGGCCTCACGGAGCACCTCAAGCAGCTCACCGAGCAGCTCGGCGCCCGCACGATCTCCGCCTACCTCTCGATGCCGCAGGAGCCCGACACCCGCCCGTTCCTCGAGTGGGCCGCGAGCGCCGGCATCCGCGTGCTGCTGCCTGTGATCCGCGCCGACGGGCTGCTCGACTGGGCCGAGCACGACGGGACCGAGACGATCGAGGCGACCCTCGGCATCCCCGAGCCCACGGCGGAATCGCTGCCGCCGACCGCGGTCGAGTCGATCGACCTCATGCTCATCCCCGCGACGGCCGTCGGCCGCGACGGCTCGCGGCTCGGCGGCGGCCGCGGATTCTTCGACAAGACGATCGCCGCCATGCGAGAATGTCCTCCGGTCTACGCAGTCGTGCACGACGAGGAGCTCTTCGACTCCGTCCCGCACGCGGCGTACGACCAGCCCGTCGACGGCGTGGTCACGCAGTCCGGGATCCACCGCGTCATTCCTCCGAGGAGCTGAAATGCCCGTCTACGCATACGCCTGCGCCACCTGCGGCCACGCCTTCGACGCCCGCCAGAGCTTCGACGAGCCCGCGCTCACCGTGTGCGAGCGCTGCGGCGGCGCCCTGCGGAAGCAGTACGGCTCGATCGGCGTGACCTTCAACGGCCCCGGCTTCTACCGCACCGACTCGCGGTCGACGGGCAGCGCCTCGACCGGCGCCGCGCCCGCGAAGAAGTCGGAGTCGAGCGGCTCGGGCTCGTCGGGCTCCGGCTCGTCGGGCTCCGGCTCGACCGGCTCGACCTCGAGCAGCGCGAGCACGAGCGCGTCGAAGCCCGCGGCCTGAGCCGATGCTCCAGGGCTTCAAGAAGTTCCTGCTGCGCGGCAACGTCGTCGAGCTCGCGACCGCGGTCGTCATCGGCGCGGCGTTCACGGGCATCGTCACCGCGTTCACGCAGGCGATCATCGACCCGCTGCTCGCGATGGCGTTCGACGCCGACGCGCTGGCCGACGCGACGGTCGGCCCGTTCCGGATCGGCCTGCTGCTCGCCGCGGTCATCAACTTCCTGATCGTCGCGGCGGTCGTCTACTTCGCGCTCATCTTCCCCATGACGAAGCTCAAGGAGCGCATCGACCGGCGCCGCGGCGTCGCGCCCGACGAGCCGGCCGAGACCGACATCGAGATCCTGCAGGACATCCGCGAGCTGCTGCGCGCGCAGCAGGCGCAGACGCCGCCGAGCGCCTGAGTCCCGCGCGTCGCGATCTCGCCACGAGGCAAGGATCGATCGCGGCCCGTGCACCGCAGCGAGGATCGACGCCGCCGATCACGCCGCGCATCCTTGCCCCGTGCGACGGGGCGCGCGCCAGCCCCGTGCGCCAGCCGCGGGCATGACGCGGCGCGGGGGCGGATGCGTCAGCCCCAGTGCGGGGGGACGTCGCCCTTCAAGCGCTCGTCGTTCTCGCTCGACTGCTGCTGCTCCGGCTCCGGCTCGCCCGTGTAGCCGGGCACCGGCTCCGTCGTCACGCGCCGGCCGCGCCGACGGATGACGAGGGGCGCGGGCGGCTCGGCCGGGGCGGGAGGCTCAGCCGACTCGCCGTCTGGGCCGCCCACGGGCGCTGCGCCGTCGGTCACGACGACCGCGACGCATCCGCCCCGACGAGCTCGGCGATGCGGTCGGCGACGCCCTCGGGGTCGGTGAACAGCTCGAACGCGTGCACGCGCATCGTGTGCCAGCCGAAGCGCCGCAGGATCTCGGGGCGCAGGCGCAGCGCCTCGCGCAGCGTGCGGTCGCCGTCGTCGTGGTCGGCCTCGATCGCAGCGCAGATGCCGCCGTTCGCGACCACGAGGGGCAGCTGCCCGTCGTAGGAGACGTCGGCGCGGAGCCCCCTCCGGCGCAGGCGCGTCGCGAGGTCGACCATGAGCGGGTCACCGCCGAAGAACGACTTCTGCGGCCCGGCCGCGGCCGCGTCGAGCAGGATCTCGCGCAGGAGCGCCGCGCCGTGCTGCAGCCGCTCGGGGTCGAGCTCGGCCGCGTCGAACGAGGTGACGATCTGCAGCGCCTTGCGCGCGCGGGTCATCGCGACCGCGAGCAGCCGCTCGCCGCCCGGCTGGCCGAGCGTGCCGAAGTCGACGTTGCGGCCGTGCTTCGTGTGCCCGTAGCCGACCGAGAAGATCACCCGGTCGCGGCTCAGCGCGCTCGCGTGCGTGATGTCGACGATCACGAACGGCTCCTCGCGATCGGCGATCACGAAGTCGGTGAGCTGGTTGGAGGAGGCGAGCTCGGCCATGACGGCCTGCTGCACCCGCACCGCGTGCCGCTCGTTGGCGGTGACGACCATGAGCGACTCGTGCGGCCGCGAGCGCGCGTGCTGCGTGACGAGCTGCACGACCCGGTCGACCTCGGCGTCGGGGCTCTCCACCGTCGCGGCCCCCTGCTCGGGCAGCCCGTGCGCGCCGTGCACGACCGAGGTCGTGAGCGACGCGTGGCCGAGGTAGGCGCCCGCCCACGGGAGCGCCTCGATGCGGCCCTCGTAGAACCGCTCGTTGACGGCCGAGACGAGGTCGGCGCCGCCCGTGCGGTACGAGCGCGTCAGCCGCAGCGTCGGCAGCACCGCGCCGAGCCGCGAGAGCGCCGACTCGGCGTGCAGCTCGTCGGGGCTCGCGAGCTCCTCGCTCGGGCGCACCCCGAGCGTCGAGATGCCGACGTCGAACGGCGACGGCGTCTGCGTCACCGAGTCGCCGATCGCGATCACCTGCCGCGCGCGGCTGATGGAGCCGGCGGCCTCGGCGATCGTGATGGCGCCGGCGTCGGCGATGATCACGGCGTCGAAGGGGATGCGCTTCGGCACCCGGTGCAGGTCGTACGGGGAGGCGAGCCACACGGGGGCGACCGAGCGCGTGAGGTGCGGAGCGAAGCGCTGCAGCTCGTCGGGGTCGACCGGACCCGCCTTGATGAGCCGGCGCAGCGCCTCCGCCTCGTCGGGGTGGTCGTCGATCGCGAGCCGCCAGCCCTGGGCGATCTGGTGCGCGAGCCGGGCGCTCGACGCGTCGACGTGCGCCTCGTCGACGAGCGCGAAGTCCTGCTCGAGCCGCCGCAGCACGTCGGTGTTGCCGCGCAGCAGCGCCCGCTCCTTCGCGATCATCGCCTGCAGTGCCGACTGCCACCACGCGAGGTCGAGCTCGTGCTCGACCTGGTCGTCCGCGACGTGCCGGTCGGCGAAGTCGGCGAGCAGCGCGTCGAGCCCGAGGCGCTCGATGCCCGTCATGAGCTCAGCGCGCTCGGTGATGTTCTGCAGCGCGTCGCTCGGCGCGGCGAGCTCGGCGACCCGCTGCTCGAGCTCGGCGAGCGGCAGGTCGGCGCTCTTCGTCGCGGGGCTGAGGGCGGCGTCGAGGCGCGCGAGCTTGCCCTCGACGGCGCGCAGCGTCGCGTCGAGCGCGCCGAGGCCGGCGGGCACCGAGGGGATCGAGCCGTCGGGCGCGAACTTCGCCCACAGCCGCCGCTGCTGCTGCGCCGCGATGAGCACGTCGTGCAGGTCGGGCACGTGCGCGCCGGGCCGCACGTACTCCTCGGCGAGCCGCTTGAGCCGCCGGCGCTGCATCGCGCCGAGCGACTGGATCGCCTCGCGCCGCGGCCCGGTCGCGGCGATGAGCTCGCCGAGCGGCCGGTCGTAGATCGACGGCGTCATGACGTCGAGCGTCGCGCGCACGTCGGTGAGCAGCGCGACCTGGATCGCGAGCTCCGCGAGCGTCGCCGGGGGCCGCAGCTTCGTGTCGCCGATGACCGTGCGGGCGCTCGCGAGCAGCGCCGCGAGCTCGCCGTCGCCGTCGGCGCCCGCGAGCGACTGCGCGTCGGCGAGGGCGGCGGATGCCTCGCTCGAGCTCGAGAAGGACGCCCCGTACCAGGGCGTGTCGCTCGGCCCGTACCGGAACTGCCCGAGCGCGGCCGCCTTGCGCATCGTCGCCGCGACGCGCGGGCGATCGGTGGCGAGCCGCCGCGTCGCCTCCTCGCTCAGCCGGGCGCGCGTCGACGGCGGCGTGGGCAGCATCGCGAGCCGCGAGAGCTCCTTGAGCGCGTCGAGCACGCTCACCTGCAGCTCGGGGTCGACGCGCTTGAGCGCGGCGCGGTAGTCGAGCAGCACCTTGCGCAGGCGCAGCATCGCCTCGTCGATCTCGCTCGTCTCGGGCCGCTCGGACTGCTCGATGCGGCGGATGGCCGCGATGAGGTCGCGGCGGAGCGTCGCCTCGGAGACGGCGAGCGCCTCGAGCTTCGTGCGGGCGAGGCGGTCGGCGATGTCGCGCAGCGTCGCGCGGCGCGGGCTCACGACGAGCACGCGCTTGTCGTCGCCCACGAGCGCGGCGATGACGTTCACGACCGTCTGCGTGAGCCCCGTGCCCGGGAGCGCCTCGACGACGATCGAGTTGCCCGCGGCGGCCTCGGCGATCACCGCGTCCTGCTCGCCGTCGGCGTCGAGCACGAGCCGGTCGACCTCGGGGTCGCGCGCGTCCTGCGGCGTCTCGTCGATGCCGTTGCGGCCCTCGCGCACGCGCCAGCGCGCCTGCTCGTCACCGCGCACCGCGTCGAGCACGTCGTGCGGGTGCTGCTGCAGGTCGACGGCCATGGGCTCGCCCACATCTGCGTAGGTCGACGCGAGCAGCCGTGCCTCGACCGCGAAGCCGGGCACGTGCGCGGCCGCGCGCCGCACCGCGTCGAGCACGGCGTTGGGGGTGAACGTGCCGTGGCCGGCGGCGAGCTCGATGAGCTGCCGCTCGTCGAGGCGCACGCCGTGGTGGCCGCGCAGGATGCTCGCGATGCGCGGGTTCACGAACGGCCGGCCGAGCAGCTGGAGCTCGAAGTCGCGGCCGCGGCGGCGCACGACGAGCGGGCGCAGCAGCACCGGGCCGTAGACCTCGCGGTCGCCGTGCGGGAAGCGGACCATGCCGATGCCGAGGTGCACGGCGTCGATCGAGCGAGCGGCGGCGAGCTCGATGCCCTTCGAGGCGATCGCGGATGCGGCGGAGCGCGCCGCGCGGAGGGCGAGGTCGTCGCGGATCAGGCTCGAGAGCGCCGTCGGGCGCCCGGTGATGAACTGCGCGAGGCCGCCGGGATGGGTCGTCGACAGCTCGATCCGGGTCGCGGTGGTGTCGATGAAGTCGGTGAGCGGGCTCCGCCCGCCCACGCGGCGCAGCGCATCCGCCCACGCCTGCCACTCGCCCTCGGCGCGGCTCACGGGCGGCTCGGGCGCGGGCGCCGGCTCCTCGCCCGTGAGCGAGCGGTCGGGCCCCGGTGCGCTCGCGCGCTCGCCGTCGGCGCGCGTCGTCGGGTCGACAGCGGCGTCCCCCTGGAACTCGATCTCGTCTTCGCGCACGCAGTCACGATAGCCGCGCGTCCCCCGCGGGGCCGGGTGACACTGCGGGCCCGCGCGGATTCGGGCGCGCAGCCCACCGTTGCCCCATCGTTATAACACCGTTACAATTGACGGTCGGCGCGCGCCGAGCCGCCGCCCCCGCCCTCTCGCTCCCGATCCCCGAGGATGACCCGCCGCGTGATGCAGCAGCCCTTCCGAGCCCGCCCGACGCACGCGATCGCGCCCGCCCCGCCGATCGCCCGACTGGAGCCGGGGAGGATGGCGACCGACGCACGCCGGCTCGCGCAGCGCATCTCGGCGGGCGCATCGCTGCTCGTGACCGCATCGATGGTGCTCGTGCCGGCACTCCCGGCCGCCGCGGTGCAGCCGCCGGTCGAGGCGGCCACCGCCGTCGTAGCGCCCGAGCGCGCGCCGCAGCGGGTCGACGCGGTCGCCGGCGAGCCGAGCGTCCTCGCTCGCGACGACATCGTGGTGCGGGAGGCGCCCGAGGTGCTCGACAGCGGCGCGCTCTCCCCCGCCCGCATCGCCGAGCTGCAGGCGGTCGCCGACTCCGAGGTCCCCGGCTCGTCGTACGGCGGCGACCCCGCGTTCCCGAAGGTCTGGGCGATGCTCTCGACGAGCGCCGTGCAGACGCCCTTCCCGAGCCGCGCCCAGCTGCCGGTCTCGAGCGGCTTCGGCTACCGCGGCGGGGGCTTCCACGGCGGCACCGACATCGCGCTCCCGGCGGGCGAGGAGATCCGCCCGATCGCGAACGGCGTGGTGTCCGAGGTCTTCTACGGCGACAACCCGGGCGGCGGCGGCTACTCGGTCTTCATCGACCACAACATCGACGGCCAGTTCGTGCAGTCGTGGTACGGCCACCTGCTGCCCGGCTCGATCCGCGTCGAGGTCGGCCAGGTCGTGAGCATGGACACCGTCATCGCCCAGCTCGGCAGCAGCGGCCGCTCGACCGGCCCGCACCTGCACCTCGAGCTGAAGAACGCCGACTACGTCTCGTTCGACCCGGCGCTGTGGCTCACGACCCGTCAGGTGCGCCTCGAGGTCGCGAACTGACTCAGAACCAGGCGTCGCCCGTGCGGCGCGTGTAGACGGCGCGCAGCCAGCGGCCCGCCTTCTGCCACAGCGGGTAGCGGCCGTTGAGCGGCAGCTCGAACGTGGGCATGTACTTCACGGGCTCGGGCGCCCACGCGGTCTTGAACGTGTAGAGGCCGCGGATGTCGCTCGTCTCCCACTCGGCCGGGTCGGGGATGTTCGCGAGCTCGTACAGCGTGACGCCGTCGGCGTGGAGGTCCTGCATGATCTTCCACTGCATGAGGTAGGGCGCGAAGATCTTCGCGTTCTCGCGGATGCTGCCGGCGTCCTTGTACCAGGCGCTGTCGCCGAAGCGGATCACGAACGCCATCGATTGCACCTCGCCCTCGTACTCTGCGACGTAGAAGTGGCCCTGGCCGACGGTCTTGTAGACGTCCCAGATGCGCTGGAAGTACTCGGGGTGGCGGAAGTAGCCGCCCGAGCGCTCCTTCGTCTCACCGATGAGGCGATGCATCTCGGCCTCGCTCTCAGGCGTCATCGGCGTCTTGCGCACCGTGACGCCGAACTTGTTCTCCGCGGCGCGGTAGCTGTTGCGCGCGCGCTTCTTGAAGCGCGCGGCGACCTCATCGAGCGAGCCTGTGAGGTCGACGGCGACGGCGTGCTGGTACTGGCTCGAGGCCGCGCGCACCCAGCCGTTGCGCTCGAACGCGGCGATGAGCTCGGGGTCCTCGGCCTGGAACGTCTCCATCTTCAGCCCGAACCAGCGCTTCGGGTAGGCCTTCGCGCGCGCGGTGATCGCGTCGATCGCGGATGCGTCGATGCCGCTCACCCGCGGCAGGAAGAGGATGCGTCCCGCGAGCGGGGCGGTCCGCTCGAACAGCTGGATCGGCAGCTCACGCGTGCCCGACCCCCTCGTGGGCACCGTGACGACGTCGCGGAGCGCCCGCCACGGGCTCTCCTCGCGCGTGCGGGCCCACGCATCCGACTGCATGTAGTGCGCGCGCGACTGGCCCTCGAGCACCTGCGCGTCCCACGCGACCCCGTCGGTCGCCTTCGCGGGCTTCGGCTCGGTCGCGGTGATGCTCATGCGCTCGCTCTCGTTGCGGTTCGGGGTCGGATGCGTCGGGGGCTGCGGCCGGGTCGCCCGTGCGGAGGGGTCGCTCGGGCGGGACGGCACCGCCTCCGATGCTACCCGCGTGCCGCCGCCGGCCTGGGCGTCGGCGGCGCCTCGTGCTGCGCTGGAGCGAGGAAGTCCTGGCGCATGCCGAGGGTCTCGTCCGTGAGGCGGATCGAGGTCGCAGCGTCGGTGACGATGCCGGTGAGGGCGCGGATCGCGTCGATGGTCTCGGGCACGACGATCGCTTCGTTGTAGACCTGGCAGACGAGGTATGCCTCGTCGCCGGCGACGGTGATCAGGTCCTCCCAGACGGCGACCTCCCACATGTCCCCCCGCGGGCGGCCGAGGTCTCGCATCAGCTCGATCGTGGAGTTGAGCGCGACGAGGCCGTCGGACATGCGGATGAAGGCGAGGCGGGGCGCCGCGCGCAGGGCGCCCAGGACCTCGTCGCGGGTCGCGTCCCGGGTCAGCTGCAGCGTCCAGTAGTGGTTGTGCGTCTGCGTGTGGGCGCCCTTCGCCGCGATGGTGACGACGTCCAGGTCAGCGAGCACGGTGCGCGCGTCGGGGCCCTGGTGCGAGGGGATGGTCGGCTCGGGCACCACCGTGTTCATGACGCCGCCCAGGTGCGACTCCCACGGGTCGGTCGCGCGGCGGATCAGCACTCCGCGCGCCCGCCGCAGCAGCCCCGCCGCGTCGAGGGCGCCGAGGACGCGGACGATGGCGGTCGTGTTGCACGACACCACCCGGGTGCTGTCACGGCCGACCGCAGTGGCGTAGTTGGCTTGGGCGACGAAGGAGTGGCCGGTCGTCGCATGCGATTCGCCTCCCTGCAGCACCGTCTTCACGCCGGCGGCGCGGTAGCGCTCCATGTTGGCGGCCGCGACATGCTTCGGAGTGGTGTCGACGATCACATCGCACTGCGCGAGCAGGTCGTCGAGCGTTCCGCGGTGGGCGACGCCGGCATCCTCCATCGTCTGGCGGGCGTCGGCGGTCGAGGCGAACACGGGCAGCCGGTTCGCGGCGGCCTTGATGCGCCAGTCGTCGGCGATGTCCGCGACGCCGACCAGGTGCATGTCCGGCTGCAGGAGGATCGCGTCGGCGACGCGCTTCCCGATCACGCCGTAGCCGTTGACGCCGACTCGGATGGTATGCATGAGCGTGCCTCTCTGATGGGTGTGGGGGGCGTGGGCGTGGCGCGCGGTCATCGCGACTCCGTCGCGAGGACCGCCGGGCGGACGTCGGGCGCGCGGAGTGCGAACACCTGGGTCTCGCCGCCGCACAGCCGCCTGCTGTCGTCGCCGACCCTGACCCTGAAGGCGGGGGCCGTCGTCGGGCCGGCGCGCAGCGCGAGGCTGCTGCCGCTGAGCGTCACCTCGATGAGGTGGCCGCGGTATCGGAGGCGGAAGGCGACGCGCGTCAAGTGGGGCGGGAGCCGCGGAGCGAAGACGAGCTCGTCGACGCCGACCGTCATGCCCGCGAAGGAGCGGACGGGCAGATCCACGGTGCCGGCCATCGCGCCGAGATGGATCCCCTCGCGCGTGGTGCCGCCCTGGGAATCGTCGAGGTCGGCGATGAGTGCTTCGCGGAACGCGATCCAGGAGCGCGCGGGGTCGATGCCCGCGAGGACGGAGGCGTTCACGACGCGGCTCAGCGTCGAGCCGTCGGCGGTGCGGGCGAGGTAGTAGTCGACGGTGCGGATGAGGTCGGCCTCGGAGAAGGGGTAGCCGAGTGCGGCCAGCTGCTCGCGCACCCCGTCGCGGCCGAGCAGGTAGACCAGCATGACGACGTCGGGCTGCTTGGCGAGCTTGTACCGATTGGTGCTGTCGTCCTCGGCCTCGAGGATGAGGTCGAGGCGGCCGATGTTGCCGTACTGGTCGCGGTAGCGATCCCAGGGCAGCTCCTGGAGGCCTTCGTAGCCGTCGAACTGGCTGAGCACCCCGTCGTCATGGAAGACCACTGCGAGACGCGTGCTGAGCCGGGCCCACTGCGCGATCTCGTCGTCCGTGACGGCCAGCCGGTCGCGCAGCCCCTCGCTGCGGTGGCCCTCGAGGAGGGCGAGCACATCCCCGGCTCGCATCGCGACCCAGGAGGCGAGGACGTTGGTGTAGGTGTTGTCGCGCAGGCCCTGCCCGGGGGCATCCGCGGGCCCGTCGTGGAACTCGTCGGGACCCATCACTCCGGCGATGTGGAACCTGTCGGTGGTCGCGTCGTGCACCGCGAGGGAGGCGAAGAGCCGCGTCACCTCGATGATGAGCTCGCCGCCGCGCTCGGCGAGCCACTCGAGATCCCCGGTGGCCTGATAGTGCCGCCAGGCGTTGTGCGCGATCGCGAGTCCGACATGGCGCTGGCGATGCGAGTTGTCGGGCATCCACCTGCCGGAACGCGGGTTGTAGAGCGCCGCGGGAGTCTCCTCGCGGCCGTCGCTGCCGCTCTGCCAGGGGAACAGCGCGCCAGCCAGCCCGGAGGCGGCTGCAGCTGTGCGAGCTGCGTGCAGGCGCCGCCACCGGTAGTCGATCAGCGCTCGGCTCACCTCCGGCAGGCGAGTGTCGAGGACCGGCAGCGCGAACACCTCGTCCCAGAAGACGTGACCCCGGTAGCCTTCGCCGTGCAGTCCTCGAGCGGGCACGCCGGCGTCGAGCCCGGCGGTGTGCGGCGACAGGGTCTGCAGCAGGTGGAAGACGTGCAGGTTCAGCACGAGCTGGCTGTGCGCATCGGCGCCCAGGGTCACGCCGAAGGGTCGCCAGAGCCGTCGCCATGCCGCCTCGTGCCGTTCGAGCAGCACGGCGACATCTCCGGCGCGCTCTGCGAGCAGGCCGAGGGCAGCGGCGCCCGGTTCGCTGATGGCTCGGTCGCGGGACGTGAACACCGCCGCAGTCTTCGTGAGCGTGACCGGCCGGCCCTGCTGCAGGTGGACGCGGAAGTCTCGGCTCGCTCGCGAGCTCGTTCCGCTGCTCCGTGCCGTCGCATCGGCAGCGCCGGCGAGGCATGTGCGCACTGCCGTGGCGATGCGGATCCGGCTCTGCCGGGTCTGCACCTCGCAGACGGTGACGTCGTCCACATCCCGGAACACCGGCGCGGTGAGGTGGGCGGCATCCGAGCCGACGTAGGCGGCGACGTTGGAGTTGCGCACCCCCGCGTCGACTCCCGCCCGAAGTGTGACCGTGCCGCTCCAGTCCGGTGCGGTGATGATCGTCTCCAGGACCGCGAGGTGCGGCTCGTCCATGGAGACGAAGGAGCGCTGCACGAGCTCGAGCCGGTTGCCGTCCGGGCTGGTGAGGATGGCCCGACGCGTGACGAGCCCCCGCCGGAGGTCGAGCTCGCGTCGCTCCCGCTGGGTCGGGAGCAGTCCGGACGAGAGCCATGGCCCGTCTTCGATCCGCAGGTCCACGTGGAGCCAGTTCGGCGTGTTGACGAGGTGCTCCTCCTCGAGAGCGCGCTCGTGGATCGTGCTCGTCAGCCGGTTGTAGACGCCCGCAAGGTAGGTGCCGGGGTAGTGGATGCCGTCGTCGTGGTGCTCCGGCCGGACGCCGCGCGTGACCAGGTAGCCGCTGCCCAGCGCTGTCAGCACCTCGCGGTGCCCCTCGTGCGCGGGGTCGAAGCCGTCGTAGACGAGCTGCCAGGGGTCGGCCGTCGAGGCGCCCAGGTCGAGCTCCCCGACATCGCTCAGCACGATGTGGGCGCCCGCGGCCTCGAGCTCCGCGCGCTGTCCCGCGCGGTCGATGCCGACGACGAACCCGAAGCCGCCGGCTCGACCGGCCTCCACGCCGGCGACCGAGTCCTCGACGATCGCGGTGCGAGCGGCGGCGACCCCGAGCCTTCGTGCCGCCTCGGTGAACATGTCGGGGTGCGGCTTGCCCCGCAGGCGATGCTCGGCCGCGGTCACGCCGTCCACGACCGTGTCGAAGGCGTCGGCGAGTCCCGCCGCCTCCAGCAGCTGCTGCGCGTTCCTGCTCGCGGTCACCAGACCGACGGGCACGGCCCCTTCCCGCAGCCGGCGCAGCAGCGCCGACGTGCCCGGGTAGACGCGCAGCTCCCGCGTGCGCAGCTCCTCCAGGAAGAGCTCGTTCTTGCGGGCGGCGAGGCCGGCGATCGTCCACGCCGAGGGCGGGTCGTCGGATCGCCCCGCGCTCAGCTCGACGCCTCGGGCTCCGAGATACGCTGCTACCCCGTCCTCACGGCTCCTGCCGTCCACATATCGCCGGTAGTCCTTCACCGGGTCGAAGAGGTTCTGCGGATCCTGGACGTGAGCTCTCGGATCCCGGAGGACGTCGTCGAAGAGCCGCTTCCATGCGGCGGCATGGAGGACCGCGGTGTTCGTCACGACGCCGTCCATGTCGAACAGCACCGCGTCGTACGCGGTCTCGAGACGATGCGGCCTATGCGCGCCGGGTCGCATCCGGCTCACCGCGAGGTGCCGTGGAGCTTCATGAGGCCACGCCCGAGACCGTCGCCGGCGCGGGCGCGTGCGCAGCTGCGCGATCGGCGCTCGCGGGCAGTCGAAGCCTCTTGAGGAGGAGCGCGTTGACCGCGACGATGACGCTGGAGCCCGACATGCTGATCGCGGCGATCTCGGGCGTGAGCATGATCCCGAACGCGGGGTAGAACACTCCGGCGGCGATCGGCAGGGCGATCGCGTTGTAGCCGATCGCCCAGGCGAGGTTCTGCCGCATCTTCCGCAGCGTGCCCTTGCCGATCTTCAGCGCGATCGCGACGTCCAGCGGGTCCGAGCGCATCAGCACGACGTCGGCGGTCTCGATCGCGACGTCGGTGCCGGCGCCGATCGCGATGCCGAGGTCGGCCTGCGCGAGGGCGGGCGCGTCGTTGACGCCGTCGCCGACCATCGCGACCTTCTTGCCCGCCTTCTGCAGCTCGGCGATCTTCGCCGACTTGTCCTCCGGCAGCACATCGGCGATGACCGTGTCGATGCCGAGCAGCGACGCGATCCGTTCGGCGGTGGGCTGGTTGTCGCCGGTGAGCATGGCCACCTCGATCCCCTGCTCGTGCAGCGCGTCGATCGAGGCCTTCGCCGTGTCCCGGGGTGCGTCGGCGAGCGCGATGACGCCGGCGATCATCCCGTCGACCGCGACCATGATCGCGGTCCTCCCCCCGTCAGCGAGGGCCTGCTGCTGGGCCGATACCGGGCTGATGTCGACGCCTTGCGCAGCCATGAGCCGCGCGTTGCCGAGCACGACCTGCTTCCCGTCGACGCTCGCGACCGCGCCCTGCCCGGTGACGTTGCGGAAGGCGCTCGCCGTTCGCCGCGGGACGCCCCGGCTGTCGGCGTAGCTGACGATCGCCTTGGCGAGCGGATGCTCCGACTCCCGCTCGAGCGCCGCCGCCAGGGACAGCAGCTCGACGCCGTCCGTGCCGACGGGGAGGTAGTCGGTGACCTCCGGCTCGCCCTTGGTGAGCGTGCCGGTCTTGTCGAGCACGACCGTGTCGATGCGGGCTGCGGTCTCGATGCCGGAGGCGTTCTTGAACAGCACGCCTCGCCCCGCGCCCAGGCCGGTGCCCACCATGATCGCGGTCGGCGTCGCGAGCCCGAGCGCGTCGGGGCAGGTGATGACCACGACGGTGATGGCGAACAGGATCGCCATCGGCAGCTCCATGCCGGCGAGGATCCAGACGAGGAAGGTGAGGGAGCCTCCGATGAGGGCGACGAGGACGAGCCAGAAGGCCGCCCGGTCCGCGAGTCGCTGGCCCGGCGCCTTGGAGTTCTGGGCCTCCTGCACGAGCTTCACGATCTGCGCCAGCGCGGTGTCGGCACCGACCTTCGTGGCGCGCGCGCGGAGGGTGCCGACGGTGTTCACGGTGGCTCCGATGACCTCCGACCCCCGGGACTTCTCGACCGGCATCGACTCGCCCGTGACCATCGACTCGTCGATCTCGGACTCGCCCTCCTCGACCTGCCCGTCGGTCGGGACCTTCGCGCCGGGTCGGATCAGCATCAGGTCGCCGGGGACGACGTCGGAGGTGGGGATCTCGACCTCCTCGCCGTCGCGGATCACGACCGCCCGGGCCGGAGCCAGCTCGAGCAGGCGGCGAATCGCGTCGTTCGCGCCGCCGCGGGCACGCATCTCGACCCAGTGCCCGAGCAGCACGAAGGTGGCCAGCACCGTGGCGGCCTCGTAGAAGACCTCCCCGCCACCGGTGAGCGTGACGATCAGGCTGTAGATCCAGCCCGCGCCGACGCCGACCGCCACGAGCACCATCATGTCCAGCGTGCGGGCACGCAGGGCGCGGTAGGCGCCGTCGAAGAAGATCCACGCGGCGTAGAAGATCACCGGCAGCGACAGGATCAGCATGAACACGTCGTCGCGCAGCCCGAACGGGGCCGGCACGTCGAAGCCGATGACCTCCCTGCCGATCGGCGACCAGAGGGTGATCGGGATCGAGAGGACCAGCGCCACCAGGAACCGGTTGCGCATGTCGCGGATCATCGCTTCCATCGACATGCCGCCGTGGTGGCCCCCGTGGCCCATCACCTCCTGCGCACTGCGCGCCGCACCCTGATCTCCGTGGGCGTGCGCAGCGGTCTGCCCAGCGGCGTGACCGACGTGCTCGGCCGTCTCGGCCGACTCCGGATGGGCGTGGTCGCCTCCGGGGCGCGCGTCGTGGCCGACGTGCCCCTCATGGCCGGCGTGCCCCTGATGACCGGCGTGCCCCTCATGGCCGGCGTGCGCCCCGTGGCCGGGGTGCCCCTCGTGTCCCTCGTGACCGACGTGCCCGTCATGGCCCTCGCGAGCGGCGTGGTCATGCGGTTCGTGCGTCGGGTCGCAGATGTGGTCGGGCACGGACTGGCCAGCGCAGTGGTAGCCGCACTCGATCACCCAGCGCTGCAGCTGAGCCAGGGAGGTGGTCTCGGGATCGTAGGTGACGGTCGCGGTCTGGGCGACCGGGTTCGCGTCGACGCTGATGACGCCGGGCTGCCGGGCCAGGTGGGCTTCGGTGACGTTCTTCGAGGTCGCGCGGATCATGCCGCTGACCTGCAGCGTCGCGGTGGTCGTGGTGGTCATCACAGTTCCTTCGCAGTGGTGGGACGGTTCGAGGCGGTCGGCGGCGGCCGTGCCGATGTCAGCGACCGCGGAGTGTCGGCGACTTGCGCCGGAGTCGTGCTCATGGTCGGTCTGCTCGCATCCGCCTGCTCGCGCCGGCGAGGAGGAGCCTCCCGGCAGGCAGTGCCGCCGAGAGCGCGCGCAGGATCAGGTTCGACTGATGGAGAGGACGATGAGCGAGGGCGGCCGTGGATGCGGCAGCGCAGCCAGGACGGCGCCTCGGTGCGACGGCAGGGAGGCCAGTGAGACCCCGAGGCGGCCCAGCCGCACAGGCGCGAACAGCCCGACGGCGGCAGCCAGCAGCGCCAGCACGCACACCATCGTCGACATCGAGTGACCCGGAGACCCCTCCGGGCCGCGGCAGTCGTCCGCGCAGCCCCCGGGCGACGCGTCGGAGCCCGTGCGCGCGGTGGCCCCATGCTCGGTCGCGGCTGTGGCGCGCATGTCAGCTCGAGCGTCGGCCTGGGCCGGCGCGGCGGAGGTGCGCGCCGCGTCGGCGTGCCCGTCCAGGAATCCGCCGGTGAGGGTGTGCATGGACACCAGGCCGGCGATCAGCAGCACGGCGGTCGTGAAGGTCAGCAGCAGCCGATGCAACCGGGCCGGGGAGTGCACGAGGGCTCGGACGTGCTTCACCGCCGACCTCCCTCCGGCGTCCACGCTGCCCTCCGCGAGGCGCTCATCGTCCGGCTGCTCCCGCGGCGGCGCCGGGCCCGCGCCCGAGCGCGGTGCAGCCGGATCGGAGGTGCTCCCGCACCGACCCGACCTCCGTGCCCACCTGCGCTGCCTCTCGTCATCGTCTGCTCAGGCGGATCGTGGCACTCACCGCGCCGACGGCGCCTGCTGCTCTTCCGGGCATCCGCGCCGACGCGACTGCCCTGCGATCAACGTATACCCATCCGGGGTATATCCGTCGCGGGCATCGGCGCGTCGAGCGGGAGGCGATCATCACCAGCGGGCCGTCCCGTGGCGGCGCGTCGCCGGTGGCCGCGCGACGCACCGCGGCGGTGCCCCTGGAGGGACTCGAACCCCCAACCAGCTCCTTAGGACGGAGATGCTCTTCCATTGAGCTACAGAGGCCAGGCGCGACGAGTCTAGCGCCGAGCCCGGCCACGCGGCCCGAGGACCGCGAGCCATCGTCTCGTCCGGCCGCGCCGCGCCCGGTCGCCGGCTGCGTGCACGGATGGGGTGACAACGCCCCGCGATACGGGTTCGATGGTTGCGTGGCGACGCATGTCGCCTCGACCGAGAACGAAGGAGAGAGAACGATGAATCACGTGACGTCGATGCTCGAGACGTACCCGAAGGACCTCGGTTCTGTGAATCGGCAGGCGCTGGCAGCCTGCATCGAGGCATGCTTCGAATGCGCCCAGACCTGCACCGCGTGCGCCGACGCGTGCCTGTCGGAGGAGATGGTGGCAGAGCTGACCAAGTGCATCCGCACCAACCTCGACTGCGCCGACGTGTGCGAGACCACTGGACGCGTGCTCTCTCGGCACACCGGCTACGACGCGACCATCACGCGCGCCGTGCTCGAGGCGTGTCAGGCGGCGTGCAGGGCATGTGCCGACGAGTGCGAGCGCCACGCGGGCATGCACGAGCACTGCCGCGTGTGCGCCGAGGCGTGCCGCCGCTGCGAGGCGGCCTGCGCCGAGCTGCTCGCGTCGCTCGGCTGAACACGAGTGCCCCTGCCGCGGCAGGAGCGGCGCCGCCGGGCTCGCTGCCCGGCGGCGCTCGCCGCGCGGACGCCAAGCCGGGACCAGGCCCTGGCACGGAGGTGCGCCATGAGACGGTCTGGTCGTTGATCGAGTACGCATAGGCGCTTGATGGGCCGGCGCAGGGCATGCCGGTATCCTGATCGCTGAGAGGAGGTCAGACTGATGCGAGCCAGCGGCTTCGACGTCCGTCCGAGACCCTTCTCGACACGGTTCTGGGTAGCGCTCGTCATCTGCGCCGCCGTCATCGTCGGGCTCCTCGGGATGCACACGCTGAGCAGCCGAGGTGCGGGGCATGATGCGCCGAGCTCCACGGCGCTGCATCCAGCGGCGGCGCAGGAGGCGCCGGCCTCGCGCGACGTCGACGAGCACCCGTGCGACTGCCAGCCGGTCGCTCCCGCACCCGCACCTGAGCACTCGATGCTGCTGATGGCGTGCGTGCTCGCGCTGCTGGCGACGCTGCTGGTGCTGCACGGCCCGCAGCTGGGCGGCGTGCTCAGAGCGACGCGCCGCGTCGGAGGGCGGGATGTCGAGCGCGCCCGCGGCACGCTCGCGCGCCCCCGACCACCATCGCTCCTCGTCCTCTCGATCAGTCGGACGTGATCCGCCGAGCGGCACTCCGGATGCGTCCGGTGCGCCGCCACGCCCCCTGGGGCGCCGATCACCGATCAGACTCAACGAAAGGACCTCTTCCCATGAAGAGACTGCACACCATCGCCATCGCCTCCGGCATCCTCGCGTCGGCCCTCGTGCTCGCGGGCTGCTCGCCGCAGGCCGGGACCCCGAGCTCGGAGCCGGGCGCCAGCTCGAGCGCCTCGACGGAAGCCACCAGCGAGTTCAACGCGGCCGACGAGATGTTCGTCACCATGATGATCCCGCACCACGAGCAGGCGGTCGAGATGGCCGACGTCATCCTCGACAAGGAGGGCATCGACCCACGGGTCGCCGAGCTCGCGCAGCAGATCAAGGACGCGCAAGGCCCGGAGATCGAGACGATGCGCGGCTGGCTCGACGAGTGGGGCGTCGAGTACGACGACGGCTCGATGGGCGGGATGGATCACGGCGACGGCATGATGACGGAGGACGACATGGGCGCGCTCGAGGCTGCCGAAGGCGCCGAGGCGAGCCGCCTGTTCCTCGAGCAGATGGTCATGCACCACGAGGGCGCGATCGAGATGGCCGAGGCGGAGGTCGAGTCCGGCCTGAACCCCGAGGCCGTCGCCCTGGCCGAGCAGGTCGTCGCGGACCAGTCCGCAGAGATCGACACCATGCAGGAGCTGCTCGCAGACCTCTGAGCCGCGCAGCCGGAGAGGGGCATGCCGCACGCGGCGTGCCCCTCTCCACTCGGCCCCTGACGACCTCTCGCTCTCACCGAACCCTGGAGATACCGACCGATGACCGCCCCCCGCAGCAGCATGCTGCTGATCCTGAGCGCGTTCGCGCTCGCACTGTCCGGATGCGCGCAGGCGCCGGCCTCGAGCCCTGGCGGACCCGCCGCGCCCCCGCAGGCCGATGCGCTCTCGCATGTGCACGGCATCGGGACCGTCGAAGGCGATGCGGCCGTGCTGCTCGCCACCCACACCGGCGTGTACCGCGTCGACGCCGCCGGCAGCACGAGCGGACCGCTCGGCGGCAACGACTTCGACGCGATGGGCTTCACCGTCGTCGACGACGCCCTGCTCGCATCAGGCCACCCCGGCCCCACGACCCCCGCTGAGCTCGGGTCACCGAACCTCGGGATCATCCGGAGCGACGACGGCGGGCTCACCTGGAGGCCGGTCTCGCAGACCGGCGTCGAGGACTTCCACGTGCTCACCGCCGCACCCGACGGCACCCTCTACGGCGTCGGGTCGACCGCTCCGAACGTGCGATCGAGCCCCGACGGCGGCAGCACCTGGTCGGCTGGCGCAGCCCTGCCGGTCGCAGATCTCGCCACGGGCGCGAACGGTGCGCTGTACGCCGCCACAGAGGACGGCCTGCAGGTGAGCACGGACGGTGGTGGGAGCTTCTCGCTGGTGCCGGACGCCCCGCTGCTGTTCCAGATCGCCGGCTCGGCGGACGGCATGCTGATCGGCGCCGGCACCGACGGCCTGCTGTGGCGCTCGCTCCCCGGTGGCGGTTGGGAGAGCGGGGAGCCGTTCCAAGGCAGGCTCCAGGCTCTCGCGGCGGGCGAGGGCACCGACGTGCTGCTCGTCGACGACCGGGGCCTCGTCCGGGTCGGCGACGGCGGCGCATCCGTCATCCTCCCCGCAGGCTGATGCGCGGGCTGCGGCCTTGCGCCGCCGCCGGCCCGCAGCGCGGACAGAGAAGACCGTGATCCGTCCCCGTACGCCGAAGCGCCCGCCCTCGTGAGAGGACGGGCGCTTCGCGCGTGGTTCAGATCACGTGATGTCGATGAAGACCGGGGCCGAGCCGCCGATGTTCACGCCCGCGACGACCGTGTTGTAGCCCGACCAGCCGCCGTGCACCGCACGACCGCCGCCGATGTAGATCGCGATGTGGGCGCGACCCGTGCCGCCGTCGGAGTAGTAGATGACGTCGCCGGGCGAGGCCTGCGACATGGGGATGGTCGGGCCGAGGTTGAACAGCGAGCCCATGCCCGAGTAGGGCAGGCCGACGGCCGCGATCGAGCGGCGCACGAGCTGCACGCAGTCCTGGCTCACGCCGACCTGCGCGAGCGCCGCGTTGGCCACGGCGCTGCCGGAGACACCCGCCGTCGCGGCGCTGGGCGCGGCGGCCGCGCTGCTGCTGCCGCTGCCGCTGCGGGTGGTCGCCTGCTGGCGCTGCTCCTGGGCGGCGGCGCGCTGCTCGGCGGCGCGCTCCTCCTGCTCGCGCTGGGCGGCTGCCTCGAGCTCGGCACGGATCGCCTGGAGCTCCTCGGCGGTCGTGGCGGACACCTCGAGGCGGGCCTCGTTCAGGCCGCTCTCGCCGGCGGTCACGACACCGGACACCGACTGCGCGTCCTGTGCGACGAACGCGGAGTAGGACTCGCCGGTCGGGCTGTCGTTGCCGGCCGCGAACGCGGGCAGCGCGAGGGGGGTGGCCAGCGCGGCCGCCACGGCGATCACGCCGACGCGGCGGGCGTTGCGCACCACGGAGGCGCGGTCGAAGCGCTTCTTGCCGCCGGCCTCGATGGCCGTCATCTCAGTAGGACTCGTCACAGGCTGATACTCCAAAACTTCCGTCAGAACGGTGTGCCGCTGGGCGGCACTTCTTGCAACGTTACCAAACCGTTACCTGGTTGTCACCCTCGACCCAGGACGGCATGGCACACATCAGAACCGGCGCACCTGGGGCGTGCCGAACGCGGCGACCATCGCCGAGTAGCTCGAGTACTTCACGGGCTTGCCGCTCGTCGCCGCGTGGATGATCTGGTCGCCGCCCGCGTACACCGCGACGTGCCCGCTCCACACGAGCAGGTCGCCGGCCGCCACGGCCGATGCCGAGACCGGGGTGCCGTAGCCGGCCTGCGCGTTCGACGAGTGGGGCAGGTAGTGGCCGGCCTGCCCGTACACCCACTTCGTGAAGCCGGAGCAGTCGAAGCCCGTCGACGGGCTCGAGCCGCCCCAGACGTAGGGCACGCCGAGCTGCGACTGCGCGATCGCGACGATCGAGCTGTTCGCGGGCGGCAGGTTCACGGGCGCAGCGGCGGTCGTCGCGCTCGCGCCGCCCGCGGCGAGCGCCGCGGCCTCGGCCCGCGCTGCGGCGAGCTCGGCCTGGCGCGCCTCCTCGGCCTCCCGGGCCGCCGCGCGCACCTGCTCGAGCTCCGCGGCGGTCGTGCCGCTGATGCCCTCGCGCGCGACGAGGTCGACACGGGCGTCCACGTCGACGCTCACGCGCTGCGAGTTCTCGGCGACGATGCTCGCGAGCTCCGACTCGCTGTAGGACGCCTGCTGCGGCGAGAAGGCGGCGGCCGGGAGCGAGAGCGCCCCCACGAGGCCTGCGGCGATGCAGACGACGCCGATGCTCTTCGCGCTGCGGCGGAGCGAGCCGGTCGAGGATGCGTGCGCACCGCGGACTGCCATCGGCGAGACGGCGATGGCCGTCGTCGAGTGCTGATCCATGCGTTGGTGTCCCCCAGACGGTGCAGTTCCCGCGCCGAAGCGGCGGGGCTGACCGTGCGAGAGTACCCGACCGTTACCAATCCGTCACAATCCCCCGCGGGGTACCGGCGAGCCTCTGAGGCGCCTGAACGGCCCCTGGACGGCGCCCGTGCTCAGGCCGTGAGGTAGACGTGGCGCGCGAGGTCGACCGGCAGGTCGATCGCGGCGCCGCCAGCGACGGCGAGGCGGATGCGCCCGGCCACGTCGCTCACGGTCACGCGGGCTCCCGGCACGACGCCGGCCGCCTGCAGCTCGGCGAGCCCCTCGACATCCGACTGGATCGGCTCCCCGAGCCGGCGGACCACCCGCTCGCCCCGCGCATCCGTCGCCTGCACGACGCCCGCGAGGAACGGCGCGGCCTGCGGGAGCCCGAGCTCGCCGAGGCCCGGGATCGGCGTGCCGTACGGCGACTCGGTGGGATTGCCGAGCAGCTCGAGCAGCCGCCGCTCGACCTGCTCGCTCATGACGTGCTCCCAGCGGCACGCCTCGTCGTGCACGAGGCTCCAGTCGAGCCCGATGACGTCGGCGAGCAGCCGCTCGGCGAGCCGGTGCTTGCGCAGCACGCGGATCGCGAGCGCACGGCCCTCCTCCGTCAGCTCGAGGTGCCGGTCGGGGGCGACGACCACGAGGCCGTCCCGCTCCATGCGCGCGATCGTCTGCGAGACCGTGGGACCGGAGTGGCCGAGGCGCTCGGAGATGCGGGCGCGCAGGGGGGTGATGCCCTCCTCCTCGAGATCGAGGATCGTGCGGAGGTACATCTCTGTCGTGTCGACGAGATCCGTCACCCGCAGCTCCCGCTTCCTGTCCCGTCAGTCCCGGCGCGACCGAACCCATCCCACCCTATGCTTCCCGCGCTCGTAGGATCGTCCTGTGAACGACGTGCGCATCCCCGCCGACCTCCTCCCCGCCGACGGCCGCTTCGGCTGCGGACCCTCGAAGGTCCGGCCCGAGCAGATCGCGCACCTCGAGGCGAACGCCGCGCTGCTCGGCACGAGCCACCGCCAGGCCCCGGTCAAGGCGCTCGTCCGCTCGGTGCGCGAGGGGCTCGCCGAGCTCTTCTCCCTCCCCGACGGCTACGAGGTGCTGCTCGGCAACGGCGGTTCGACCGCCTTCTGGGACGCCGCGGCGTTCTCGCTCATCCAGCACCGCTCGCACCACCTCGCGTTCGGCGAGTTCGGCACGAAGTTCGCGAAGGCCGCCGCCGCGCCGTGGCTCGAGGCGCCGAGCGTCGCCGAGGCCGCGCCGGGCTCGCGGCCCGTGCTGCACCCTGTCGAGGGCGTCGACGTCGTCGCCTACCCGCACAACGAGACGTCGACCGGCGTCTTCCACCCGGTCATCGGCGCGCAGGCGGACGCGCTCGCCGTCGTCGACGCCACGAGCGCCGCCGGCGGGCTCGCGGTCGACGTGTCGGCCGCCGACCTCTACTACTTCGCGCCGCAGAAGAACTTCGCCTCGGACGGCGGCCTGTGGCTCGCGCTCGCGTCGCCCGCCGCGATCGAGCGCATCGAGCGGATCGCCGCGTCCGGCCGCTACATCCCCGAGTTCCTCTCGCTCCAGCAGGCGGTCACGAACTCGCGCCTCGACCAGACCCTCAACACGCCCTCGCTGACGACGCTGCTGCTGCTGCAGGAGCAGATCCGGTGGATGCTCGCGGGCGGCGGGCTCGAGGCGATGGCCGCGCGCACCGCGGAGTCGGCGGGCACGCTCTACGCGTGGGCCGAGGCGCGGCGCGAGGCGACGCCCTTCGTCGCCGACCCGGCGCACCGCTCGAACGTCGTCGTCACGATCGACTTCGACGAGTCGGTCGACGCCGCGGCCCTCGCGAAGGCGCTGCGCGCGAACGGCGTGGTCGACACCGAGCCGTACCGCAAGCTCGGCCGCAACCAGCTGCGGGTCGCGACGTTCGCGGCGATCGAGCCGGCCGACGTCGTGCAGCTCACCCGCTGCCTCGACTTCCTGCTCGACGGCTAGCGCGGGCGCTCCCGCTCAGCGGCCGCGCTCAGCGGTCGTCGCTCAGCGGCCGCGTCAGCGGTCGTGGCTGAGCGGCCGCGTCAGCGGTCGAGGTCCTGGTCGGCCTCGTGGTGGGCGTCGTCGTGCTCGTCGTCGTCGACATCCTCGAAGTCGTCGTCGAAGTCGTCGTCGAGGTCGGCCTCGAGATCCGATTCGAGCTCCTCGTCGTCGCCCGACTCCGCGGCCGCCTCCTTCGCGGCCAGGTAGTCGGCGAGCCGCTCCGACCACGGCACCCACGCGGGGGCGAGGAGGGAGCCGTCGCCGGGCAGCAGCGCCACCTCGAGCACGCTCGGGCCGCCCTCGATGCCGCGCGAGAGCAGCACCGTCCACGACCAGTCGGGGTAGCCGGGCAGCGTCGAGGCGTGCCGGATGGCGACGACGTGGTCGCCCTCGGCGAGCGCGTCCTGCACATGGCCGACGGCGCCCTTCGGCGCGACCTCGTCGAGCGCCGCGAGCGCGAGCTGCAGCTCCTCCATCGAGGGCACGGTCGGCACCGGGGCGGCGCCGGCCGCCTCGGCGTCGGGCATCGGGGTCGGCGCCTCGACCTCCACCGGCGTCGGCGCGTCGGCCGCGGCCACGGGCGTCGGCGCGGAGGCCTCGGTCAGAGGCTCAGGCGTCGAGGTCATCGGCGACCCTCCGCAGCATCTGGGCCACCGTCGAGCCGTGGGACGCGCTCGGATAGCGGCCCCGCCGCAGGTCGTTGCCGATCGTGTCGAGCAGGCGCACGAGGTCCTCGACGATGATCGCCATGTCCTCGGTGTCGCGGCGGGCGGCCTTGACGGGCGACGCCCCGAGCATGCGCAGCGACAGCGCCTGCGGGCCGCGCCGGCCCTCGGCGATGCCGTACTCGACCTTGGCGCCGGGCTTGACCGTGACGCCATCGGGCACCGCGGACGCGTGCAGGAACACCTCGACGCCGTCGTCGCCGGCGATGAAGCCGAAGCCCTTGGCCTCGTCGAAGAACTTCACCCTGCCCGTCGGCATGGCACCCTCCTGCTGCAGATCACGCGCGTGCGGCACCCCGCCGCACGGCACCCAGCGTACTGGGCGTGCTGAGCGTCCCCTGACGCCGGTACCCTGGTGGGATGCCGAAGGCGAGCCGCAACCCCACGCAGCGCCCTCGCGCGAGGGCGACCGCGGCCCCCGCACCCGAGCGCTCCGGTCGCGACGCGCTCGAGCGCGCGCTCGCGATCGCCGTCGTCGCCTTCGCCGCGATCGCCGTGCTCGGCTTCGCGGGCGCCATGCTCCACGTCGCGTTCCGCGACACCGTCCCGCTCTTCGCGGGCGTCGCATGGCAGTACGCGTACTGGCTGCCGCTCCTCTCGCTCCCGCTGTCGATCGTGTGCCTCGTGGTGCTCGTGATCGTGAGCGGGGCCGGCAAGGCCCGCAGGCGCTGATGGACGTCGTCGCGCTCGCCGGCCGGATCCAGGCGATGCCCGACGAGGCGCTCGACGCGCTCGTGGTCGAGCGGCAGGCGCCGGCGCAGCTGAGCTCGACGTTCGACCTCGCCGAGCACCTCATGACGGATGCGTCGATCGAGCAGGCGCTCCGGTGGCGGTCGGGCGCCGAGGTCGCGATGCTCGCGGCAGGCGCCTCGTCGCCCAGGCTCGACGCCCTGCTGCTCGGCGCGGACGGCGCCGCGCTCCCCCGCGTGGCCGCGATCGCAGCCCGCGCCCTCGAGGCGCGCGCCGACGCCGCCCAGCCCGTCCCGCGCCCGCTCGAGAGCGCCTCGGCGCCGCAGCTCGCGATCGACGAGGCGATCAAGGTCGCCGAGCTCGTGCACCGCGTCGCCGACCACCCGATCACGCTGCGCTCGCGCGCGCAGCTGCCCGCGGCGATCGTCCGCGACCTCGCCGCGGCGATCGACGCCGAGCCCGCGCAGCTCGACGAGCGGCTCGACCTCGCCGCCCTCGCGGGGCTCGTCGACCGCCACAGCGGGCGCCTGCGCGCGACGGTCGACGCCGACGCGTGGCTCGCCGCGCCCGTGCCC
>NZ_JANQCH010000189.1 GCF_024723325.1 Agrococcus sp. HG114 | reverse complement strand
GACGCATCCGCCGTCCTCCGAGCCGTCGCCGGCGCCGTCGAGCACGCGCCGCGCCTCGCCCTCGGGGAGCGCGACGACGAGCGACGACGCGTCGAAGCCGCCCGCATCCGTCTGCACGTGCCAGCCGGTGCTCGTCTTCCGGGCGGACGCGACGCGCACGCCCGTGCGGAGCTCGGCGCGGTGCTCGCGCGCGCGCTCGGCGAGCGCCGCGGTGAGGCGGTGGATGCCGCCGCGGATGCCCTGCACCGCTGCGCCGGGCTTGCCGACCGCCTGCGCCGAGCCGGCGCGCTCCTCGAGCACGAGCGCGACGGCGCCCGAGAGCGAGCCCGCGCGCGTGATCGCGTTGTTGAGCCCGGGCGCGACGATGGCGACGTCGAGCAGGTCGGGGTCGGCGGAGTAGACGCCGCCCGCGAGCGGCGCGACGAGCCGGTCGAGCGCCTTCCGCCCCATGCGGCGGCGCACGAGCGGGCCGAGCGCGTCGTCCTTGCCGATCTTGAGCACGGGCATGAGCCGGTCGGCGTAGGCGCGCAGCGCGCCGCCCCAGCCGAGCACGTCGATGACGTCCTGCGCGAGCGGCACCGCGGGGATGCCGAGCAGCGTGTGCTTCGGCAGCGGCACTGTGCGGCCCTCGAGCCGCAGCCACGCGCCCGCCGGGTTCGGCTCGACGATGTCGTCGCCGAGCCCCAGCTCGGCCGCGAGCGCCGCGACGGCGCCGCCGCGGGTCGCGAACGACTCCGCGCCCGCGTCGAGCGCGAGCCCGTCGACCTCGATCGCGCTCACGACGCCGCCGAGGCGGTCGGCCGCCTCGAGCACGAGCACGCGGTAGCCACGGGCCGCGAGGTCGTGCGCGACGGTGAGCCCCGCGACGCCCCCGCCGACCACGATCGTGTCGTGCGTCGGCGCGCCGCCGGGCGCGGACGCATCCGCCCCCGCCGCATCGAGCCGAGCGCCGTCGGTCACCGTGCGTGCACCGCCTGCACGATGCGCGTGAGCACCGCGGGGTCGGCCGTCGGCGGCACGCCGTGGCCGAGGTTGAACACGTGCGCGCGCGCGACGGAGCCGGCCAGCATCACGTGGTCGATCGCGGCGACGATGATCTCCCACGGCGCGCCGAGCACCGCGGGGTCGAGGTTGCCCTGCACCGTGACGTCGGCGTCGATGCGCTCGAGCGCGACGTCGAGCGGCACGCGCCAGTCGACGCCGATCGCGTCGACGTCGAGGTCCATCGCGCCGTAGAGCTCGCCCGCGCCGACGCCGAAGTGCACGAGGGGCACGCGACGGCCGGATGCGTCGGCGAGGTCGCGCACGCGGTCGAGCGCGAGGCGCGAGGCGGGGGCGACGTGCTCGCGGTACTGCTCGAGCGGGAGCGAGCCCGCCCACGAGTCGAACAGCTGCGCGGCGCTCGCGCCCTCCTCGACCTGCGCACGCAGGAAGCGGCCGGTGACGTCGGCGCACCAGCGCGTGAGGCGGTCCCACGCGTCGGGGTGCGCGCGCATGAGGGTGCGGGCCTCGAGGTGGTCCTTCGAGGGGCGGCCCGCGACGAGGTAGGCGGCGAGCGTGAAGGGGGCGCCGGCGAAGCCGATGAGCGGCGTCGTGCCGTCGCCGATCTCCGCGAGCCCCGCGATCGTCCGGCGCACGCCCTCGCGCACCGGCTCGAGCGCGGTGTCGAGGCTGGCGGGGTCGTTCGCGACGAGCCGCTCGACGTCGTCGGGGGTGCGGATGGGCGTGGCCACCACGGGCCCGACGCCCGGCTCGATCCGCACGTCGACGCCCGCGAGGCGCAGCGGCACCATGATGTCGCTGAAGAAGATGGCCGCGTCGACGCCGTGGCGGCGCACGGGCTGCAGGGTGATCTCGCTCGCGAGCGCCGGGTCGAGGCACGTGTCGAGCATGTCGCGCCCGGGACCGTCGGTGCGCGCGCGCAGCTCGCGGTACTCGGGCAGGGACCGGCCCGCCTGGCGCATGAACCACACCGGGGTCGTCTCGGGGCGGTCGCCGCGGTACGCCCGCACCAGGGGCGAGGCGCCGGTGCGGGTGTTGAGCGGGTGGGTCTCGGGCAGCGCGGGCATCGCTCCATTGTCCCACGCGCGCGGAGAGGGGGGCGGGCGCTGGCCTGTGGGATCGCTATGACGGTCCGCCGCGCTGCGGCGCCTGCTCGCCGAGCGGCGCGGCGGGCGCGCCGATCGTGCAGCCCCGTGCACGAAGCCGCTCGACGAGCACGTCGCCCATCGCGACCGCCGGCGTCAGCACGCCCCCCTCGCGCGCGCACCGCTCGCCGTCGACCGCGAGCGCGAGCGCCGCCTCGCCGAGCATGACCGACGTCGCGGCGTACCCGGGGTCGCCGGTGGCCGCGAAGGCCGCCTCGAGCCGATCGCCGCGCTCGGTCGCGGCCGTGGTGACCATGCGGAAGCGACCGCGCTCGCGCACCTCCTCCGTCGGCCCCTCGCCCGGAGCGGGCAGCGCGGCGTCGACGAGGCGCCGGAGGCCCGGCGTCGCCATCGCCGCGGCGAGCGC
>NZ_JANQCH010000188.1 GCF_024723325.1 Agrococcus sp. HG114 | reverse complement strand
GTAGTGCCCCCGTGGGACGGCCGCTCGCGTGCAGGTTCTCGGCGGTACGCCTCGTGGCGCGAGCGCCCCTGCTGGCAGCCCGCGACCGCGCGCATCCAGGAGCGCGGCGACGCCGAGGCGCCGCGCCGCGGCGCCCGGCACCGGTCTACGCGTGCGCCGCCTGCTGCGCGAAGAGGGTCGCGTAGGTGCCGCCCGCGTCGAGCAGCTCGTCGTGCGTGCCCTGCTCGACGATGCGCCCGCCGTCGATGACGAAGATGACGTCGGCGTGCCGGATCGTCGAGAGCCGATGGGCGATCGCGAGGGTCGTGCGGCCGCGCGCGGCCACGTCGAGCGCGGCCTGCACGACGCGCTCGGAGACGGTGTCGAGCGCGCTCGTCGCCTCGTCGAGCACGAGCACCTCCGGGTCCTTCAGCAGCACGCGCGCGATCGCGATGCGCTGCTTCTCGCCGCCCGAGAGCCGGTAGCCGCGCTCGCCGACGATCGTGTCGTAGCCGTCCGGGAACCGGTGGATCGTGTCGTGGATGCTCGCGGCGCGCGTGGCCGCGTCGAGCTCCTCGTCGGTCGCGTCGGGCTTCGCGTAGCGCAGGTTCTCGGCGATGGATGCGTGGAAGAGGTACGGCTCCTGGCTCACGATGCCGATGTGCTCGGTGAGCGCCGCGGGGTCGAGCTCGCGCACGTCGGTGCCGGCGAAGCGCACCGCTCCCCCGGTGACCTCGTGGAAGCGCGGGAGCAGGTAGCCGATCGTCGTCTTGCCCGCGCCGGAGGGGCCCACGAACGCCGCGAACGTGCCGGGCTCGAGGCGGAAGGAGATGCCGTCGAGCGTGTTCGGCTCGTCTGCCTTCGCGTCCGGGTAGCGGAAGCGCACGTCGTCGAACTCGACCTCGCCGAGGCGGGCCGGCTCGAGCGGCCTCGGCGCCGCGGGCGGCTCGATGGCCGGCTGGAGGTCGAGGTACTCGAAGATGCGGGCGAACAGCGCCCCCGAGGTCTGCAGGTCGAGCCCGACGCGCAGCAGCCCCATGAGCGGCATGAGCAGCCGCGCCTGCACGGTCGTGAACGCGACGAGCGTGCCGGCGGTGATGCCCGTGTCGCCGCCCACGATGAGGTAGCCGGCGAGCACGTAGACGACCGCGGGCAGCACCGAGATGAAGATCGACACGAGCGCGAAGAACGTCTGGCCGCTCATCGTGAGCCGCACCTGCAGCCCGACCTGGCGGTCGTTCTCGGCCTCGTAGCGGCGCGACTCGTCGCTCTGCCTGCCGAACGCCTTCGCGAGCAGGATGCCCGAGACCGACAGCGCCTCCTGCGTGATGGCGGTCATCTCGCTGAGCGACTCCTGCGTCTGCGTCGCGATGCGCGCGCGCACCTGCCCGACGCGCCGCTGCAGCAGCACGAGCACGGGCGTGAGCAGCACCGCGAGGATCGTCAGCTGCCACGACAGGATGAGCATCGCGACGAGGCTCGCGATCACGGTGACGGTGTTGCCGACGACCGACGAGACGGTGTTCGACAGCACGTTCGCGACCCCGCCGACGTCGTTCTGCAGCCGCGACTGGATGACCCCGGTCTTCGTGCGCGTGAAGAACGCGAGCTCCATGCGCTGCAGCTTCTCGAACAGCGACACGCGCAGCTGGCCCATCACCCGGTTGCCGACCTTCGAGGTGATGAGCGTCTGCCAGATGCCGAGCAGGTTCGACGCGACCCACAGCGCGACCATCGTGAGCACGAGCGTCCACAGCAGCTGCAGGTCGGGGCCGCCCTCGGGCGGGAAGAGCGCCTCGTCGAACACCCGCTGGGTCAGCAGCGGCGGGAACACCGCGATCGTCGCGACGATGAGCACGAGCGCGATCGTGAGGGCGATCTGCGCGCGGTGCGGCGCGAAGAGGCGCAGGATGCGCCGGCCCAGGTCGGGCACGCGGGGCGCGCTCGCGTTGGCGGCGCGCTGGGCCGACTCGTCGCGCATGGCGACGCGACCGCCCCGACCGCCCATGCCCATGCTCATGGCTTCACGCTAGCCGCTCGCACCCCGCGCGCCCGCCACGCCGGCTCGGGCGCCGTTCACCCGCGCGACACCTTGCCGCGGCACGCTCAGGGCATGACGGATGCGCCGGCCCGCTGGGCGACATGGGGGCTGCTGGGCGCGTGGGCGCTCCACGACCTCGAGGAGGGGCTCACGATGCCCGGCTGGACCGCGCGCGTCGCCGACGGCCTCGACCGGCGCGGCCTCGCCGCGGTCGGCCGGGTCGTGCGGCGCTCGCCCGCGGAGGTGTGGACGGCGATCGGGCTCGTGGGGCTGCCGTTCGCGGCGGCGGCGGCGGAGGGCGCGCGGACGCGCGGGCGGAGCGCGCTGTTCCAGGGCGCGCTGCTCGGCTACGGGCTGCACGCGATCACGCACGTGGGCTCGGCGGTCGTTGGGCGCGCCTACACGCCGGGGCTCGCGACGACCCCGGTGCTCGTGGCGGGCTTCTCGATCGCGGCGGCGGGGGAGCTGCTGCGGCTGTCTCTTATACAAAACTCCGAGAC
>NZ_JANQCH010000187.1 GCF_024723325.1 Agrococcus sp. HG114 | reverse complement strand
GGTCGCGCTCGCGCGCGCATCCGGTTCGCGCGACCGGGCCGCCGAGGCGCGGCTCCTGCGCGCATCCGTCGTGCAGACTCGCGGCGATCTCGACACGGCGCTCCGCGAGTGCACGGCCATCATCGCCGAGGCGCGATCGAACGACTGGGTCGAGCTGTGGGCGCACGCGCTGCAGCAGCGCGGCACGGTGCACTTCGCGCTCGAGCAGTGGGAGGCGGCGTGCGTCGACTTCACCGTCGCGGTCGAGCTGTGCCGCGAGGCGGGGCTCGAGGCCGCGCAGCTCCAGGCGGCCGAGCTCGCGCTGCTCGTCGCGACCGACCGCGCGCAGACGGAGGCGCTCCGCGCGCAGCGCGACGTGCCGCGCGCGAGCCATCCGATCTGGGGCGGGCGCTGACCCTCCACAGGTCACCCCAGCCGGTTCGCGCGGCGACGTGCCGTGCTGGCATGCTCGCTGCCGGCGGGAGGTGAGCGGATGGCGGAGCTCGAGCGGGTGCGGGTATGGGCGGAGGCCCTCATCCGGCTGCACCTCGACGAGTCGTGGAGCTTCGGGTTCGACCGCGCCGTGAAGCGCGCGGGGCTGACCGACTTCCGCGCCCGGCGCATCTCGGTCTCGAAGCACCTCGCCGCCCGGTGGGACGACGACGCCGTGCACCAGACGCTCCTGCACGAGGTCGCGCACGCGATGGTCGGGCCCGGTGTCGGGCACGGGCCGCGGTGGCTCCGCACCGCGCGGGAGCTCGGCTACGTGGGCGGGCGCACGCACCAGGGCGAGATCGCCGCCGAGCGCGCCGGCTGGGTCGGCCGGTGCCCGGGCGGGCACGAGCATGTGCGCTTCCGCGCGCCGCGCGGTCGCTACGCGTGCCGCGCGTGCTCGCGCTCGGCGCGCCGCGTGGTCGAGATCCGCTGGCTGCGGCGGCAGCAGGCGGCGTGACCGTCGCGCGCGGCTAGTCCGGCGCGCGGCCGTCGCCCTCGGTGCCGCTCGTGGACCGCGCCCCGCGCGCGCCCGTCGCTGGACCGAGCGGCGCATCCGCCCCCTCCGCCGGCGACTGCTCGTCGACCGGGGCCGCCGCCGCGTACGAGGCGCTGATCAGCCGGTAGGAGCGCGTGAGCATCGCGAGCGCGGCCGCCACGACCATGACGACGCCGGAGACGAGGAAGACGAGGGCGATGCCGCGCGCTGTGCCGGTGCCGAGCAGCGGCTCGAGGGCCGCGGCGCCCTCGCTCGAGCGGGCCCACGGGAGGATCCAGAACTCCGCGATCGGCGCGATGAGGAAGGCGGTGACGGGCGCTGCCGACGACTCGAGCGCCATCGCGAAGCCGAACACGCGCCCCTGCCGCGACAGCGGCACGACCCGCTGGATGATCGTCTGCTCCGCGGCCTCCGCCGCGGGGATCAAGCACATGTAGAGCCAGATGCCGGCTGCGTAGAGCCACCACTGCTCGCGGATCGTGAAGAGCGCGCCCAGGGCGCCCATCGCCATCACGACGAGCAGGAGCGTGCGGATGGGGCGACTGCCGAGCCCGAACCGGGCGACCGCGGCGCCGCCGATGAGGAAGCCGGTCGCGGTCACGCCGAGCACGACGCCCCAGAGCTCGACGCTGAAGATCTCGAGGCCGTAGGGGTCCATGAGCGCCATGTAGACGCCGCCGATGAGGTTGTTGAAGGTCGAGAAGACGATGAGCGCGAAGAGGCCCCCGATCGAGAGCACCGCGCGCAGCGAGCCCCGCAGGTCGACGCCCTTCGCGGTGTCGTCGGCGTCGAGCCGCACGACGTCCTCGGGCACGCGCAGCGTGAGCAGGTGCGCGAGGCTCACCGCCGTGAGCGCGATCGCGATCGCGATCGTCGGGCCCATGCCGAGCCAGCCGATCGCGAGCCCTGAGAAGACGCTCGTGACGATGAACGCGATGCCCTGCACCGCGCCGACCATGCCGTTCGCGTTCGCGTGCCGCGCGTCGGGCACGAGGATCGTGACGGTCGTCGAGAGCGCGATGTTGCGCATGTGCTCGACGACGGCGCCGGCGAGGATGATCGCCGTGAAGAGCCAGAACCACGGCGCCCCGAGGTCGAGCAGCGCCGCCTCCGGCAGCAGCAGGTACATGGCGCCCGCGAGCGCGAACGCGACGAGCGTGACCGAGCCCGAGAGCAGCATGACCCGCAGCTTGCGGTGGTGGTCGACGATCGAGCCGAAGAGCATGCTGCCGAACGCGACGAACAGCATGTACGCGCCGCCGATGACGCCCGTCGCGAGCACCGAGCGCGTCTCGAGGTAGACCCAGAAGGTCAGCGCGAACCACAGGAAGCTCGTCGTCACGTTCGCGAGCGCGGTGTTCGCGAGCACGTGCAGGAACGTGCGCTCGCCCGTCGTCCTCGTCGTCGAGGCCATGGAGGAACGGTAGACCGGGCCACCCACACGACGACACCCGCGAGTCGCGACCGCGGCCGACCACGCGGAGGGGCGGGGTCGCGCATCGATGCCGTGACGGCAGCCGCGGCCCGCGCCACCGGCTGAGCAGCAGGCGTCGCCGGGCCCCGTGAGCGGCGGCCGCGTGGAGCGG
>NZ_JANQCH010000186.1 GCF_024723325.1 Agrococcus sp. HG114 | reverse complement strand
CGCCGGGCGCGTCAGGTGGGTATAAGAGCCAGGCCGTCGCCCGGCACGCCGGGCAGGGCGGGCGGCAGCTGCCGCGCGACACGCGCCCGGCCGGCCGTGGGCGCCGCCGCCTACGATGGAGCGAGTGACCAGCCAGCCGATCGCGCGCCCCGAGGGCCCCGCAGTCGGCGGCCACTTCGGCTCCTGGGCGGCCGATCACCTGCCGCCGCTCTACCCCGAGCGCGCCCCGTGGGGCACCGCGCAGCCGCTGCGCGCGTGGCAGCAGGAGGCGCTCACGCAGTACTTCGAGACCGAGCCGCGCGACTTCCTCGCCGCCGCGACCCCGGGCGCCGGCAAGACGACCTTCGCCCTCCGCCTCGCCTCCGAGCTGCTGCGCCGCGGCAGCGTGCAGCGCATCACGGTCGTCGCGCCGACCGAGCACCTCAAGCAGCAGTGGGCCGACGCCGCGCACAAGGCCGGGATCCGCCTCGACCCCGACTTCGCGAACGGCGACGGCGACTACCCCCGGCAGTACCACGGCGTCGTCGTGACGTACGCGCAGGTCGCGGCGCGCGCATCCGTGCACGAGCGCATCACGCGCAGCGCGCCGAGCCTCATCATCCTCGACGAGGTGCACCACGCCGGCGACGCGCTCAGCTGGGGCGACGCGGTGCTCGAGGCGTTCGGGCCCGCGACCCGCCGCCTCTCGCTCACGGGCACGCCGTTCCGCAGCGACACCGCCCCCATCCCGTTCGTCGAGTACGTGCGCGACGAGCGGGGCGTGCGCCTCAGCCAGACCGACTACGCCTACGGCTACGAGCACGCGCTCAAGGACGGCGTCGTCCGCCCCGTCGTGTTCATGGCCTACGCCGGGACGATGCAGTGGCGCACGTCGATGGGCGACGAGATGAAGGCGACGCTCGGCCACGGCGACACGAAGGACATCACGAACGGCGCGTGGCGCACGGCGCTCGACCCGGGCGGCGAGTGGATCCAGCAGGTGCTGCGCTCCGCCGATGTGCGGCTCACGCACGTGCGGCAGACGGTGCCGGATGCGGGGGCCCTGGTGATCGCGACCGACCAGGCCCAGGCGAGGCAGTACGCGCAGCTGCTGCGCGCGATCTCGGGGGAGGAGCCGACCGTCGTGCTCTCCGACGACGCGGGCGCGTCGGACCGGATCGAGGCGTTCTCGAAGGGCACGCAGCGGTGGATGGTCGCGGTGCGTATGGTCTCGGAGGGCGTCGACGTGCCGCGGCTCGCGGTGGGCGTCTACGCGACGAGCTCGGCGACGCCGCTGTTCTTCGCGCAGGTGATCGGCCGCTTCGTGCGCTCGCGCCGCAAGGGGGAGATCGCGACGGTGTTCCTGCCGTCGGTGCCGCCGCTGCTGACGCTCGCGGCCGAGCTCGAGCGGCAGCGCGACCACGCGCTCGACAAGGAGCAGGCCGACGACCAGCTGCTCGAGGACGACCTCATGGCGGCCGCCGAGCGCGGCGACAAGGACGACCGCGAGCCGGCGCCCTTCACGTGGGAGCCGCTCGAGTCGAGCGCGACGTTCGACCGGGTGCTCTTCGGCGACGCGGAGTTCGGGCAGCTCGTCGAGCCCGCGACCGAGGAGGAGCTCGACTTCATCGGCATCCCAGGGCTGCTCGACGCCGAGTCGGTCTCCGAGCTGCTGAAGCGCCGGCACGCGCGGCAGGCCGCGCGCATCCGCGACCGGCCGCCGAACCAGGAGGCGCCCGAGCCGCTCTACCGCAGCATGCGCGAGGAGCGGCAGCTGCTCAACTCGCTCGTCGCGATCGTCGCGAAGCGGCGGGGCGAGGCGCACGCGCTCGTGCACGCCGAGGCCCGCCGCGTGTGCGGCGGGCCGCCCGTCGCGCAAGCCTCGATGCAGCAGCTGCGCGACCGGATCCACTACCTGCGCCGGGTCGTCGACCGCCGCTGAGCGTGGTGCTCCGCCCCGCGACGCGTCAGCGCGAGCAGCGGCGACGCATCAGCGCCAGTCGAGCACGGTGATCACCGCGTCGCCGACCTCCGCGCCCGCGGCGACCGCTGCCTCGTCGGCGCCCATCGGCGGCTCGTCGGGGATCACGCGCCACCAGAGCTTGACGTCGTAGGTGCCGTCCGCGCGGACGAGGCCGTGCTCGCCGCCCTCGTCCCAGCCGTTCGCCGCCACCCACTGCTCGAGCTGTGCTTCCGCTGCCGCGCCGTCGCGCACGACCGCGACCGACGCATCTGCGTAGCCGCGCTCGCCGTCGGTCGGGTGCCGGTAGCTCACGCCGCAGCGAACGTCGAGGCCGTCGATGAGGTCGGCGGGCGCGAAGGTCGCGCTCGGCGCCGACTGCCGCAGCTGCTCGGCCGGGGTGCCCTCCCACGACCAGCCGCTCGTCCCGAACTGGGCGAGCACGAAGTCGTCGCCGCAGTAGTCGACGTCCGCGGCGTCGGCGTCCGTCGGTGCGCCGGGGTCCGCGGATGCGCCGGTGCCGGCGGAGGCGCCCGGGTCCGGTCGGGCGCTCGGGTCCGTCCCGCTCGTCGCGTCGGTCGTGGCGCGAGGCGCCTCCGGTGCGGAGGGCGCGGTGCTCGCGCTGGGAGCAGGCGAGGCC
>NZ_JANQCH010000185.1 GCF_024723325.1 Agrococcus sp. HG114 | reverse complement strand
TCGCCCCAGGGCGTGAGCACGCCGCGCTCCGCGAGCAGCCGGCCGCCGCCCGGCGTCGCGGTGAGCACCGCCTCGCGGCCGAGCATGCCCTGCAGCCGCTCGAGCGCGTGCTTCGTGCGGTCGTCGATGTCGCCGCCGCCCCACAGCCCCGGCATGTGCTCCGTGTCGGCGTCGAGCCGCTCGGGGAGCGCCTGCACCTCGACGAGCGCCGACCCGAGGTCGCTCTCGGTCAGCTGCCAGCGCATCCGGTCGACGATGTCGCCCGCGCGCAGGAACCCCGGCTGCCGCCACAGCCGCTCGCTCACGCGGCCCTCCTCGCCGCGCAGCACGATGCGGATCTCGCTGCACACGAGCCGCTGCTGCGCGAGCTGGCGCACGAACCGCTCGACCGGCTCGCGCACCGCGAGCGCGAGCTCCTGCACGCCCTCGATGCCGGGCTCGAAGACGAGCCGCAGCGCGCGCTCCTCCCCCACGCCGCTCTCGTCGACCCGGCGGTCGTCGTCGCCGCGCGCTCGCGCGAGGGCGACGAGGCCCGGCTCGCCGAAGCGGTCGCGCACGCTCGCGTCGGGCAGCCGGGCGAAGCCGCCGAGCGTGTGCACGCCGAGCCGGTGCAGCATGCACGGCAGCTCGTCGTCGCCGAGCACGCCGACCGGCAGGGGCGCGAGGAACTCGCGGCTGCGACCCGGCGGCACGATCGTCTCGGCGGCCGCGGCGGCGGCGAGCTCCGCCGAGAAGCGGTCGTCGGCGACGCCGAAGCTCGCGGTGAGGCCGAGCGGCGCGAGCGCGCCCCGCACCGCCTCGATCGCTCGCGGCTCGGAGCCGTAGAACCGGCTGGCGCCGCGCATCCGGAACGCCAGCGCGCCGTCGCCGATCGCCTGCGCGGCCGGCACGACCGCGAGCACGGCCCGCACCACCCGCTCGAACGCGAGCGCCTCACCGACCGGGTCGGCGGGGGCGAGCGCGAGCATGGGCGAGGCGGACTGCGCGTCGCGCACCCGCATGCCCACCCGCACGCCGTCGTCGCGAGCGCCCTGGTCGCACGCGACGACCCGCAGCGCGTGCACCACGGCGCCGGGCGAGCCCTGCTCGCCGCCGGCGGGCAGCGCGCCCGTCTGGCGGGCGACGACCACGGGCCAGTCGGGCACGCGGAGCACGCCGATGCGGCCGCCGCGCACGTGCGCGCCGCCCCTGCCCGTCATCTCCGTCGCCACACTCCATGATCGAACATACGTTCGAGAGCAGTCAAGTGGATGCGGCGCGTCGCGTCCGCGGGCCGGTCCCGGGCGCGCACGGGTGCGGGACGCGCATCGCGCGCCCCGCACCCGCAGGGATCAGCGCACGGCCACCGGCCGCCGCCGGAGCAGGAGCGCCAGTCCCGCTGCGAGCAGCGCGAAGGCCGGGAGCAGCAGCTCCCCCGCGCCAGCACCGGTCCGGGGCAGCGTGCTCGCGGCCGCTCCGTCAGCCGCCACCGGCAGCCGCCGATCGGCCTTGTCGGTGCCGTCGAGCGCCGAGCCGCGGCCAGCGCCCGCCTCGGCCCCACCGACGCCGCCCCAGAGCTCGCCGACCTCGGAGCCCGCGTCGCCACCGGCGGCCACGTCGCCACCCGTGCCATCCGCGCCGCCGCCGGCGCCGACGTCGCCGCCGGAGCCGTCCGCGTCGTCGCGACCGTCAGTCACGCCCGGCGCCGCCGCGGGGTCGCAGCCCGGCAGCACGCCGCCGACCGCCACCGCGAGGCACACGTCGGCGTCCACCGCGATCGCGTCGGCCACATCCGCCTTCGCATCCGAGACGACGAGCGCCTCGACGACGGGCAGCGCGCCGATCGCGCCATCGGAACCACCGCCCGTGCTGTCGGAGCCGTCAGCGGAGCCGTCCTCGACGCCGGGCGCCGCCGCGGGGTCGCAGCCGGGCAGCACGCCGCCGACCGCCACCGCCAGGCACACGTCGGCGTCGACCGCGACCGCGTCCACCATCTCGGCCTCCGCATCCGCGTCGACCAGCGCCTCCGCGACCGGCAGCGGCGCGACGGCACCGTCGGAGCCCTCCGCCGCAGCGCCCGGCTCACCCGTCGTCGCCGCCGGGCCGCAGCCCGGCAGCACGCCGCCGACCGCCACCGCCAGGCACACGTCGGCGTCCGCCGCGACAGCGTCGACCACCCCCACCTCTGCGTCGGCCGTCACGAGCGCCGTCGCTGCGGCCGCCGTGCCGTCATCCGCCGCGGGCGCGTCAGCCACGGCGTCCGCTGGCGCATCCACCACGGCATCCGCCGTCGCATCAGCCACGACGTCCGCCGCCGCATCCACCACGGCATCCGCCGTCGCATCAGCCACGACGTCCGCCGCCGCATCCACCACGGCATCGGCCGTCGCATCCACCACGGCATCGACCGTCACCTCGACCGCCGCGTCCGCCGTGGTCTCGACCACCGCATCTGCGAGCGACCCGACGGCCACCGCATCCGCCCCGACACCGATCGTGGTGTCGGTCTCCACTGCACCGGCCACGCCGGTGCCTGCGGCCCAGAGGCCGCCCGCGAGCGCTGTGGTCCACAGCGCCCGCATCGCGAGCTTGTTCATCGCTTCGCCCTTTCATCGATGGAGTCGATCCACCGCCCCGCTCCGGGACGGCTGCGTGCCGCGCGCACGGCGCGGCCGAGGACCGCTCAATCAGGGCTCGCGGTGTGCTCCTCCACCGGTGCAGGAGGGACGCGGTCGTCGTGGACCGCGAC
>NZ_JANQCH010000184.1 GCF_024723325.1 Agrococcus sp. HG114 | reverse complement strand
CGCGGGCACCGTCGAGCCGGTCACGAGCCACGCGACGCTCCCGGGCGCGGTGCTCCGGGAGGCGCGCGCCGCGGCGGCGATGCCCAGGGAGCTCCGCGCCTCGAGCACGGCGAGCGCGTCGAGCAGCCGCTCGCGCGTCGCCGCGTCGATGGGCTGGGCCGCGCCGCGCTCGCTGCGCGGGCTCTCGACCACCCGCAGCGAGCGCCGGTCGGCGATCGCCGCGAGCCCGAGCGTGCCGACGATCGAGAGCGCGAGCTCGAAGTCGTCCCCGTCGTACTCGGCAGGGTCGGTCGAGAGCACGATGAGCGTGTCGGCGCGTCGCGAGGGCTCGAACTGCCGCACGAGCAGCGCGCCGTGCCGGGCGCTCGAGCGCCAGTGCACGAGCCGGCGGTCGTCCCCCGGCATGTACTCGCGCAGGCTGTGGAACGAGACGTCGTCGGCGGTGCGCTCTGCCGCCGCCTCGCCGTCGAGATCGCGCACGATGCCGCCGGCGCCGCCCGGCAGCCGCACGACGCGCGGGTGCACGACGAGCGTGCGCGTCTCGGTGAGCCGGTGCCGCCGCTCGAGCACCCCGAAGGGATCGGTGCGCATGATGGTCGCGGGCCCGATCGTGCGGAGGCCGCGGCGGCTCGTGTCGAGCGGCACCGACCGCAGCACCTTGCCGCCCATCGCGAGCGCCGGGATCTCGAGCACGACCTCCTCGTCGCCGACGTCGAGGTCGATCTGCCGCGGCGTGGCCGCGCGCGTGGGCCGCGAGATCTCGACGAGCGCGAGCGCGTCCGATCCCACGGGCACGCGCTCGGCGCTCAGCCCGATCCGGGCGCGCGCCCATCGCTCGCCGACGATCCACGGGATCGCGCCGACGACGAGCACCGCGGCCGCGACGGCGGCGACGAGCGCCTCGGCCCAGCCGAGCGAGCGCGCCACCACGACGCCGAGCGCGACGACCGCGAGCAGCACCCAGCCCCACGGGGTGATCGCGCGCAGGGCGGCGTCGACCCAGCGCACGTCAGCGCCTGGGCGGCGCGACCGTGAGCATGAGCTGCTGCACGATGCTCTCGGGGCGGACGTCGTCGAACTCCGCCTCCGGCTGCAGCACGAGCCGGTGCGCGAGCGCGGGGACCGCGAGCGCCTTGACGTCGTCGGGCGTGACGTAGTCGCGGCCGTGGATCGCCGCCCACGCCCGCGCGGTGCGCACGAGCGCGAGCGCCCCGCGCACCGAGACGCCCAGGCGCACCTCGTCGGCCTGCCGGGTCGCGTCGACGAGGCGCGCGACGTAGTCCACGATCGACGCCTCGACGTGCACGGCCCGCACCTGGCGCGCGAGCGACTGCACGAGCCGGGCATCCGCGACCGGGTCGATGTCGTCGGGCGAGACCTCGTCCCCCGAGTCGGCGAGGATGCGCAGCGTCGACGCGTGGTCGGGGTACCCGATCGACGCCTTGAGCGCGAAGCGGTCGAGCTGCGCCTCGGGCAGCTGGTAGGTGCCCGCGTGCTCGACGGGGTTCTGCGTCGCGATCACCATGAACGGCTGCGGCACGGGGTGGGCGACGCCGTCGACCGTGACGCGGCCCTCCTGCATGACCTCGAGCAGCGCCGACTGCGTCTTCGGGCTCGCGCGGTTGATCTCGTCGGCGAGCACGACGTTCGCGAACACCGGCCCCTTGCGGTACTCGAACTCGCCCGTGCCCTGGCTCCACACGCTCACGCCCGTGATGTCGCCCGGCAGCAGGTCGGGGGTGAACTGGATGCGCTGGGACGTGCCGGAGATCGAGGCGGCGAGGGCGCGCGCGAGCGAGGTCTTGCCGGTGCCGGGGTTGTCCTCGATCAGGAGGTGGCCGTGGCTGAGCATCGCGGCGAGCGAGAGCTGCACGACATGGGGCTTCCCGACGAGGACGCGCTCGACCTGCTCGACGACGCGCTCGGCGAGCTCCTGGATCCCGGTGACGTCCGCACCCACGTCCACGCTCACGCTCGGCTCCTCCCGCCCGGTCACAGCCCGCATCCCGCTTCGGTGGGGAAGAGATCCTTGAACGGCCCGGACTCCAGATAGGTTACGACGCCCCACGCGCGCACCTGCGTCGCCCCGGCGGGGACGGGCTCGGTCGCGGGCCGCTCGCCCGTCCACGAGCCGCCGACGAGGTAGCTCGCGACGACCTCGCCGCGCGCGAGCGGGGTCGCGTTGCCCGGCACCGTGGCGCTGAGCGGCTGCAGCGGGCGGCACTCCGCGACGCTCGCGCGGAGCGCGAGCGGCGTGACGCTGCCGCCGACGCGGCTCGGCGACGAGCACACGCCGCCGGAGCCCGCGCCCGGCGCGCAGGCGCGCAGCTCGACCGCGACGGCGCTGCCGTACTGGAACGAGGGACCCGCGGGCGTGAGCCAGCTGCCGGCCCCGGCGCGCTGCCACGGGCCGTCGGCGGCGCCCGAGCGCACGCGCGCCTCGAGCCACGTGCCGCTCGACGTCGCGGGAGCCGTCGTGAGCTGCACGTCGAGCGCGTCGTCGCGCACGACGGCGGCGATGGTGGCCGCGGATGCGTCGGGTGACGCGGGCGTGCCGAAGACCGGATCCGAGAGGGAGACCGAGCAGTGCCAGCCGTTGTCCGCGACGACCGCGACCCGCGAGCGCGAGCCCTGGGCGACCGGGAGGGTCGCCGTGAGCGCGGTGCCGCCGGCCGGCGTCCCGCCGCCGCCGCTCGTGCACGCGGGCTGCTCGTCCGCCGGCACGACGCGGGCGGTGTAGCGCACGC
>NZ_JANQCH010000183.1 GCF_024723325.1 Agrococcus sp. HG114 | reverse complement strand
GTGCGGCGGTGCGGCGGCGCGATGGCTCGGCGTCCCGGTCCGGGCCTGCGGGCCGCGTAGCCTGGCGTCATGAGCCAACCGAGCACCGCGTCGAGCCTCCGCGCGATCGGCGGCCGGTCGCGCAGGGCGCTCGTCGCCCTCGGGGCCGGCGCCGCGCTGCTGCTCACCGGGTGCCAGCAGGGCGCGCTCGACCCGACGCCGACCGCGGCCGAGGACGCGGCCGAGCCCACCGCATCCGCCACCCCGACGCCCACGCCGGAGCGGATCACGGTGTCGGTGAGCGCGATGGGCGACATCCTGCCGCACGACTCGGTGACCATGGATGCGCGCACGCCCGACGGCGGGTACGACTACGGCCAGTTCTTCGACGCGGCGCGGCCGATCTGGGCCGAGAGCGACCTCGTCTACTGCAACCAGGAGGCACCCTCGGGCGGCGTCGAGCTGGGGCTCACGTACTTCCCGGCGTTCAACGCGCCGCGCGAGTTCGCCGAGGGGATCGCCGACGCCGGGTGCAACACGATCGGCCTCGGCAACAACCACACGTTCGATCGCGGGCAGGAGGGCATCGATCGCACGCGCGCCGTGTGGGACGAGCTCGACCCGCTGCTGATCTCGGGCGCGTTCCGCTCGCCGGAGGAGCAGGCGGAGGTGCCGATCGCCGACGTGCACGGCATGGCGGTCGCGTTCCTCAACTTCGTCGACCTGTCGAACACGCCCACGAACGACTTCGCCGTGACGTGGCTCGACGACCCGCTCGTCGAGCAGCAGCTCGCCGAGGCCGAGGAGCGCGCCGACGCGACGATCGTCGCCGTGCACTGGGGCGACGAGTACTCGTCGGTCGTGAACGCCAGGCAGCGCGAGCAGGCGCAGCGGCTCGCCGACCTCGGCGCCGAGGTGATCCTCGGCACGCACCCGCACGTGCTGCAGGAGGCGGAGTGGCTCGAGCGCGCCGACGGCTCGCGGGCGTTCGTCTACTACTCGCTCGGCAACTCCGTCACGACGCAGATGGCGATCCCGCGCGTGGTGAGCGCGGTGGCGCAGTTCTCGCTCGTGGGCGAGCCGGGCGGCCCTGTCTCGGTCGTCGACCCGGCGGCCGTGCCGATCTACATGCACTTCGACCTGACGCCGCAGCAGTTCGCGTCGCAGCAGTGGATCCACCGCCGCAACCTGCAGCTGCACCCGCTGGTCGACGCGGCCGAGCCGATCACCCGCTCAGCGTGGCGCAACGACCTCACCGTCGAGTCGGGCATCCAGCTCGTGACGGATGCGCTCGGCCCCGACGTGCGCATCGTCACGGACTCGTTCGCCCCCTGACTCGCTGAGTGGCGCCTCCCGCAGGTGAGTGGCGCCTCGTGCGGGTGAGTGGCGCCTCCGGCAGGTGAGTGGCGCCTCTGGCGGGTGAGTGGCGCCTCCGGCGATCCGCTCAGCGAGCCAGCACCTCCAGCTCGAGCACCGCAGCCGCGACCTCCGACGGTGTCTCGAGGGCGGGGAAGTGGCCGCCGCGCTCGAGCACGGAGAAGCTGCGGAGGTCGCGGTACGAGCGCTCCGCGAGAGAGCGCGGGTAGTCCTGCTCGCGGCGCTGAACGCGCACGGCCACCGGCGCATCGACGATCGGGTGCGGCGCGCCGCGCTCGTCGCTGTACGGGCGAAACGATGTGCCGATCGAGCGCGTGAGCCAGTAGAGCTTCACGGTCGTGAGCACGGTGTCGTCGTCGAGCCCGTCGTCACCCGCCCACTCGAGCAGCTTCTCGCCGATCCATGCGAGCAGCCCGAGCGGGGAGTCGAGCAGGGCCGCGGCGGTCGTGTCGGGCCGCGTCCCCTGCTGGTGCGCGTACCCGCCGGCGAGCGGGCCCTCCGCGTCGAAGCGGCCGAAGAAGTCGGTCTCGTCGGTCGTGAGCTGCTCGCCGCGATCCCGGGCGCCGAACGACGCGTGCGTCGCGACCAGGCCCGCGACCGCATCTGGATGCCCGCCCGCCAGCCAATCGCTGATGCCCGCCCCGACGTCCTCGCCGTAGGTGAGGAAGCGCTCGTAGCCGAGCTCGTCGACCATGAGCGAGCGCCAGCGGCGGGCGACCGCCTCCTCGGTGAACGGCTCGTCGAGCGGCTCCGACCACAGGAAGCCTGGGAGCGAGGGGATCACGACGTCGAGCTCGCCCCGCAGCGCCTCGGCAAGCGGCAGCATCTCGGCGAAGGAGTACGGCCAGCCGTGCGTGAGCACGATCGGAAGGCGACCCCGCGTGCCGCCGCGCACGTGCACGAAGTGGATGCGCGTGCCCTCGATGGTCGCGACGCGGTGGTCGTGCGCGAACAGCCGCTGCTCCACGGCGCGCCAGTCGAAGCCGTCGCGCCAGCGCTCGAGCAGCCGCTGCAGCACCGGCATCGGGATGCCGTGCGCGCCGGGCGTCGGCTCTGGCACGCTCGCCTCCCCGAGCCGGCGCCGCAGGCGCTCGAGCTCTGCATCGGGCGCGCGGAACAGGAAGGGCTCGCTCATGCGTCGAGGCTAGGCCGGACCACTGACGCCGCGACCGAGGCCGGGCCCAACGCGGAAACCATGCGCGTCGACGGGTGCAGTCGCGCCCGGCGGGTGCTGGCGCGCCCGCACCGCTCGGGCGCAACCGCACCGGTGGGGCGGGCGTGCGCGACTCGGCCGACGTGCGCAGCGCCAGCGGCGCGGCTAGCTGTACCCGGCCATGACCTTGGTGCATTGGGCGGTGGCGTGAGGAGGACCCCCGCGGGTTGAGTGGAGTTGTTCACGC
>NZ_JANQCH010000182.1 GCF_024723325.1 Agrococcus sp. HG114 | reverse complement strand
CGGCCGGTCCGCCCGCAGGGGCTCGACCGTGCGCTGGCGCATCACCGGCCGCGGCGTCGCGCTCGTGCTCGCGGGCCTCGCGCTCGTGCTCGCCGCCTACTGGGAGCGGCAGGTCGTGCTGCTCGTGCCGGCCGCGCTGTGCCTCGGCGCGGTGCTGCTCGGCGCCTGGTGGGCGATCGGCGCGGTCGGTTCCGTGCGCCTCGGCGTGCCGGGCGTGATCGCCGAGGGGCAGCCGGCGACGCTGCGGATCGCGGGGGATGCGCGCCAGGCCGGCGCCCGCTGGTCGACGTGGGCGCCGGGGCCGGAGCGATACCTCCTGCTCGACGGCGAGCTCGACGGGCTCGGCCGGGCGCTCGTGCCGCTCGGCGAGCATCCGCGCGGCCGCTGGCGGCTCGCGCCGGTCGAGGTCACCGCGCTCGACCCGTTCCGCGTCGTGCGGACGACGCGCACGATCGACCCGTGGGCGAGCCTCGTCGTGGGTCCCGAGGTGCTCGAGGTGCCCCCGGGCGAGCTGCGCTCCGACCGGGCGCAGGGCCGCACCGCGCAATCGGTGACCGCCGACGAGGTCGACGCGATGGTGCGCGAGTGGCGGCCGGGCGATCCGCAGCGGCGCGTGCACTGGCGGCAGTCGGCGAAGCGCGGCGAGCTCATGGTGCGCCAGGAGGCGAACCCGGCGACCGACGAGCGGCTCGTCGTGGTCGACACCGCGGGCGCCGCGGGACTGGATCGCGACGCCGAGGACCGGCTCGCTCGTGCGGCGTGCTCGATCGCGCTCGCGCTCGCGGGCCGCGACGGGCTCGTGCAGGTGCGCGAGACGGGGGAGCGGTCGCTCCCGGACGCCGACTGGCGCGAGCTGCGCTCGGCGCTCGCGGCCTTCGCCTCGCTCGAGGCGCGCGCCCCCGCGCAGCCGCACGTGCCGGACGCCGACGTCGCGCACGTCGTCGCGCTCGAGGAGGTCGCGCCGGAGCAGTGGACGCTCCCGGCAGGCACGACCCTCTGGCTCGTGGCGCGCCGCGACGCGCCGGCCCGCAGCGTCTCGCCCGGGGCCCGGGTGCACGTGCGCCGTTGGCTCGACCGCGTCGGACCCGTGCGGGAGCTGCCGTGAGCGCGACCACCGCCGCACCCGCGACCGCCGCGGACCGCGAGCAGGCCCTGGCCCCGGACAGGCCAGAGCGCTGGGGTCGCGGCGGCGACCGGAACGGGTCGCCGCACCTGACCTCCACCGCGCACGCGGGGCCGGTCGAGACGACGGCGCTCGCGGTGCTGCCGATCGCGTGGCTGTGGTCGACCGGCACCGTGCTCGAGGACGACTGGCTGTGGCCGGTGGTCGGCGCGGTCGTGACGATGGCGGTGCTCGCCGCCGTCGCGCGCGCGGTCATGCCGGCGCTCGCCGCCTCGCTCGTCGCCGCGCTCGCGGGGCTGTGCTGGATCACCGCGACGTCGGCGCCCGACGAGGCGCTGCTCGGCGCGATCCCGACGCCCGAGTCGTTCGCGACGTCGATGGCCGCGATCGGCGAGGGCGTGCAGTCGATCGCGTGGGCGCTCAGCACGCCGATCGCGATCGACGCGCCCGTGCTCGCCGCGATCGTCGCCGGCGCGACCGCGCTCGCGGTGCTCGTCGACCTGCTCGGGCACGCGCTGCGCGCGCCCGCGATCGCCGTGCTCCTCGCCGCGAGCCCGCTGCTGCTGCCGATCGCGTTCCGCGCCGACATCCCGTGGTGGCATGCGCTGCCGGGCGTCGCGATCGCGGCGCTCGCGCTCGCTGGGCCGACGATCGACGAGCGCATCGAGCTCGGGCGCGGCTGGGCCGGCCCCCTCGCGCTCGTCGCCGTCACCGCGCTCCTCGCGGCGGCGGTGCCGATCGTCGCGCCGAGCCCGAGGCAGGTCGCGCTCGACCTGCCCAGCCTCGAGGACCTCTTCAGCCCGGCGACGCCCGTGCTCCAGACCGACATCGACCTCGGCGACGAGCTGCGCCGACCCGAGGCGCGGCAGGTCTTCACGTACTCGACGAGCGACGGCCAGCCGACCGTGACTCGGCTCATGACGCTCCCCGAGGCGGGGGAGCAGGGCTTCCGCGCGGTCGACCCGGTCGCCGCGGATCCGCCCGTGCTCGTCGAGGGCGCCGACCTCGGCACCCCGATGCAGCTCACCGTGCGCATGAGCCCCGTGCGCGCCGAGAGCCTCCCGATGCCCGAGCGCGTCACGGGCACCGAGGCGCCCGCGGGCGCGCACTGGGACGACGCGAACGACGCGCTGCGCATCGAGGGCGGGCTCGAGACCGACGGGCTCGAGCTCACCTCGGCGGGCTCGCGCTCGCCCGACCTCGCGGCCCTCGTGGGCGACACCGCGACCGGGCACGACGCGTTCCTCGCGCTCCCCGAGGGGGCGTCCGCGATCGGCGCGCTCGGGGCGTCGCTCGTGACCGAGGGCATGGGCGCCGCCGACCGCATCCGCGGCGTGCACGGCTTCATGACGTCCGGGATCTGGCGCTACTCCGAGCAGCTCGACCTGCCCGGCTTCGCCGGCGCGGGCGGCGACGGCTGGGAGGCGCTCGAGGGGTTCCTCGAGACGCGCAGCGGCTACTGCGTGCACTACGCGAGCGCGACCGCCGCGCTCCTGCGCGGCGCGGGCGTGCCGGCGCGCGTCGTCGTCGGCTTCCTCCCGGGCGACGAGATCTCGGGCGGGCGCTCGGTGACGACCAATGACATGCACGCGTGGGCCGAGGCGTGGGTGGATGGCTCGGGCTGGGTCCGCGTCGAGACGACGCCCGGGGCGGGCACGGGCTCGGCGAGCCCCGAGGGCGGCGAGCAGACGCAGGAGCCGACCGCGACGCCCGAGCCGAGCGAGACGCCGAGCGCGGCGCCCACGCCGACGCCGAGCAGCAC
>NZ_JANQCH010000181.1 GCF_024723325.1 Agrococcus sp. HG114 | reverse complement strand
GTCGAGGACCGCGAGCACGGCGGGCTCGGGGAGGCGCAGAAGTTCCCGCAGCCCGGGCTCATCGTGGCGCTCGCCGAGCCGCGCACCGCCGAGCTCGCGCCGGGCGTCGCCGAGCGGCTGCTCGACGCGGCCGCCGGCGACGACGAGGTGGTGCGCGCCGGGCGCTACTCGCACCTGCGGGGCCGCGACGGCGGCTTCTTCCGCTACGCGACGCAGCGCGACTGGTCGGTGCCGCACTTCGAGCGGATGCTCGTCGACAACGCGCAGCTGCTGCACGCGGCGACGCTGCTCGGCCGCGAGTCCGTCGCGCGCGGCATCGTCGCGTTCCTCGACGACGTGCTCCGGCTGCCCGGCGGCGCCTTCGCCGTCGCCGAGGATGCCGAGTCCACGGTCGACGGGCGGCGCGTCGAGGGCGGCTGGCACCTCGCGCCCGACCCGCGCGCGCCCGGCGTCGAGCGGCCGCCGCTCGACCGGCTCGTCGTCACGTCGGCCAACGGGCTCGCGATCGAGGCGCTCAGCATCCGTGCGCTCCGCGATGCCGACGAGCGCGCGCTCGAGCTCGCTCGCGGGGCCGCCGAGCTCCTGCTCGAGCGCCACGCGGCGGACCCCGCCGCGCTCGTGCACGCGAGTCTCGACGGCACTCCGTCCGCCGCGGCGGCCACCGCGGCCGACGCGGGCAGCCTCGCGGCCGGGCTCATCGCGCTCACCGGCGCGACAGGAGAGGCGCGCTGGGCGAGCGCGGCCCGGGCGATCCTGGAGCACGCGCCCGACCCGGCAGCGCCCACGGGGCACGGCCCCGCGCTCGAGCGCGGCCCTGACTCCGACGGCGACGCGCCCTCCGGCCGGGCGGCGCTCGCCGGCGCGTGGGCCGGCCTCTACGCGCTCACCGGCGACACCGCGCACCTGGAGGCCGCGCGGGCGATGCTCGACGCGAGCCTCGCCCTGCAGAACCCCCTCGCCGGTGCCGCGACCCTCCGGGTCGCCGCGCTGCTCGCCGAGCCGCCGCGCACCACCGTGCTCATCGGCGACCCGCCGCTCGAGCACCGGCGGGAGCCCGGCGCGGTCATCGCGACGCCCCAGCAGGCGGCCGAGCTGGCCGCAGCGGGCTTCTCGCTCTTCGAGGGCAAGACCGAGCCGGGGGCCTATCGCTGCGAGGCATTCGTCTGCGAGCTCCCGGAGCGTTACTGACCGCGAGCGGGCTCGATCAGCGGCCGGGCCAGGTCGGCGGCCAGTAGCGCAGCCGGATCATGTCCGAGTCGAGCTGGATGCCGTACCAGACGGGCATGAACCACAGCGAGACCGCGAGCGCGACCACGAGCAGCGCCACGATGGTGAGCCAGCCGGCGGCGCGCCGCTCCGCGCTCCCGTCGACCGGCGCGGCGGTGGCTACCTGCGTGGGGCCGTCGCCCGCCATTCCCGACGCGACCGCGGCCTCGAGCCCGCCGGCCCCGCCTCGCGCATCCGCGACCCCGGCCACGCCGACCCTGCCCGGCGCATCCGCCACCCGTCGGGCCGGCCCGACGAGCAGCTGCAGCGCGAGCGCGAGCCCGATCACGAGGAACGGGAGGAAGACGATCGCGTAGAAGAAGAAGATCGTCCGCTCGGGGAAGAGCAGCCACGGCACGTAGCCCGCGATCACCCCGACGAGCAGGAAGCCGGCCCGGCGATCGAGGGTTCGGCCGAAGTGGAACAGCAGCACGCCGAGCGCGACGACCGAGCCGTACCAGACGAGCAGGTTCGGCAGCGCCGTCACCCACCACGTGCCCTCGCTGCCCGAGACCATCTCGAAGCCGGTCGGGCGGCCGAGGTAGAGCCACTCGAACGCGGGCGACTGGTAGCTGTGGTCGCCCGTGAGGCCGACGTGGAAGCCGAACTGCTGCACGTGGTACTGCCACAGCGACTGCAGGCCGAGCGGCACCCACGCGAGGAGCCCGCCCCAGCGCAGGTCGGCGCGCTCGAGCATGAGCTGCGAGCCCCAGCCGCCGTCGAACCAGCCCGCGTAGCTCGCGACGTACACCACGAGTGCCGGCCCGCACAGCAGCACGAAGCTCGCCGGCGCCTGCGTCACGAGCGTGCCGAGCCAGGGGGAGCGGAAGCCGGCGCGGCGCCGGTCGAGCGCGTCCATCGCGACGATCCAGAGGCCGAACGCGGCGACGAAGGCGAGCCCCGACCACTTCGTCGCGCATGCGGCGCCCAGCAGCACGCCGGCGACGAGGATCCAAGGGCGGTTCCACATAGCGGCACCGAACCGGCGAGGCCGGGCATCGAGCGCCCGCACCGTGCGCGCGGGTGAGCCGCGGCGGTCGAGCAGCAGCGCGCCGGCGCCTGCGAGCACGAACATCGTGAGCACCCCGTCGAGCAGCGCCGTGCGGCTCATCACGATCGCGAGCCCGTCGATCGCGATGAGGAAGCCCGCGACGCTCGCGAACGCGACCGAGCGCAGCAGGCCGCGCGCGACCGCGTAGGTGAGGCCCACGACCGCGATGCCCGCGAGCGCGCTCGGCAGCCGCCACCAGAAGGGGTCGGCCATGCCGAAGACGGCCATCGCCATGCCGATGATCCACTTGCCGAGCGGCGGGTGCACGACGTAGTCGGCCTCGGTCGTCAGGCCGCCCGGGTCGCCGGCCTCGAAGCGCTCGTCCGAGCCCTCGGCCCACTCGCCCTCGTAGCCGAGCTGCCAGGTCGACCAGCCCTCCTTGACGTAGTAGGTCTCGTCGAAGACGAGGATCCCGGGGTGCCCGAGCGCGGTGAGCCGGGCGATCGCGGCGATCGCGAGGATGGCGACCGGCGCGCCGATCTCGATGCGGCGGCGGATGCGCGGCTCGGCCAGGCGCCGCTCGGCCGACAGGTACGCCGACGTGAGTCGCTCGCGGGCGCGCCCGGATCGGCGCGCGGGCGCGGGCTCGGCC
>NZ_JANQCH010000180.1 GCF_024723325.1 Agrococcus sp. HG114 | reverse complement strand
GCCCTCGAGGAGCGCCGCGTCGGCGGCGCGGCCGTCGAACGGCCAGCACGCCTCGGGCGTGACCTGCGCGAGCCGCCGCAGCGTCTCGTGCACCGCGCGCTCGGGCGCGACGCCGATCGCGGAGGCGCGCACCTTGTTGACGACGATGCGCAGCCGCGCGTGCGGCACGAGCTCGCGCAGCTCCGGGAGCGTGCGCACGAGGCGCGCGATGCCGACCGCGTCGCCGCCCGCGACCACGACGACCTCGTCGGCGGTCTCGAGCGCCGCGAGCGTCGCGGCGTGGCGGCGAGGGGCGAACAGGTCGCTCGAGATCTCCTCGTCGCGCTCGAGGCTCGCCGCGACGTCGACCACCGTGCTCTCGGCCCAGTCCCGGCAGCGCTCGAGCACCTCCGCGACGCGGTCGGAGCCCAGCTCGGGCCAGCGGCTCGCGCGCCCGATGCCGGTCAGCACCCGCAGCACGCCGCCCATGGTCGGCACCTGCTGCGCGATGCGGTCGAGCTCGTCGACCGTGAGGCTGCCCGCTCGCGCGAGCCGCGCCGCCGCAGCGAAGCCCGGCGACTCGTCGAGGAGCCCGAGGGCCGGGGCGACGGAGGCGCTCGTGGTGTCGGCGTCGACGAGCGCGACGCGCTGGCCGAGCGCGACGAGCTCGGCGGCGAGGGCGATCGCGGCTGTCGTGCGCCCGGGCGCGCCCGCGGGACCCCAGACGGCGATGACGCGCCCGCGAGCCCTCGCAGCCGAGGGCCGCAGCTCGTCGCCCGTCGGACGCGCCGCGGCCTCGATCGCGGCGAACCCCCCGTCCCACGCGACCGCGTCGAGCCCGAGCGTGTGGGCGCGCGCTCGCTCCGCGGCGTCGTCGGCGAGGGCCACGAGCCGCAGCCCGCGACGATCGCACTCCTCGACGAGCGCCCGGCTCGCGTGGTGCTCGTCGGCGACCACCAGCACGAGGTCGACGCGCGGCTCGGCGTCGGCCGCGCGCGCGCCGAGCCGCTCGAGGAGATCCGCCGCGCTCGCGGCGCGGATCACCACGCGGTGCCCGTGGCGCGAGGCCTCGCGGACGATCGCGTCCTCCCGCTCGAGCGGTGCGGAGACAGCGAGCCCGATCATGGCGCAGCCGCCACCGGCCGGGCGAGCGGCACGACGCTGACCGCGTGGTCGTTCGCGATCGCCTCGAGGAGCCGCGCGGTCTCGTCGGCGGGCACGAGCAGCTCGAGCTGGGCGCCGGCCGAGGCGAGGATGCCCTCGTCCTCCACGAGCCCCACGACGATCGCCTCGTCGACGAGCACCGCGGGCGCCTGGAAGCCCTCGTCACCCGGCGCAGCCGTCCAGACGTCGACGAGCGCACCCGCCCGCACCGCTGTCGGGAGCGCGCCCTCGAGCTCGATGACGACCGCGGCGCGATCGTGCCCCGCCTCGTCGCCGAGCGCGCGCAGCGGCAGCACCTCGCCCTCGCCGACCGTGCCGGCGACCACCATGCCCACCGGGTCGGCCTGGGCGGTCAGGTACCGCTCGGACGACTGCGGCATCCGCACCTCCACCGGCTGCAGGTCGCCGGCCGCGATCGTCTCCCCGGGCAGGAGCGTGCGCGTCGCAGCCCACGCTCGCTCGGTGCTCGCCGACTGCTGCACCACGAGCCACACGCCGGCGACCGACGCGAGCACGAGCGCGACGCCGATCACCAGCCTCGGATCCATCCACGTGCGACGTGCCGCCATCACGAGCTCCTCCCTCGGTGGCACGAGCGTCGCAGAGGGGCTGCGCGCGTCGCTGAAGTTCTCCACAGGTTCCGCGCGCCCGCGATGCCGCTGGCCCACAATGGGGCCATGTCGATCGCACCCCGGCGCTTCCTCGCGGTCGCCGACGTCGCCGAGGTGCTCGGCACATCGCCGACCTCGATCGTCGAGCTGCTCGAGTCGGGCGAGCTCATCGGCGTCCGCGTGCGCGGCGCGTGGCGCGTCGCGGACGACGAGGTGCAGGCGTGGATCGACCGCGAGCTCGAGCTCGAGCGCCGCCGGGGGCTGTGGCGCCAGGCGCAGTCCGCGAGCGTCGCGGACCTGTTCGGGCCGGCCTGAACCCGCTCCGAGCCGAAGCTCGTCTCAGGGCAGCCGCACCCAGTCGAACGCGGAGAACGGCACGATGCGCCATGCGCGCACGCTCTCGCGCCGAGGGTGGTCGCCGAGCTCGTGCACCGCGAGGTCGAGGTGGTCGCGGCCGACCCGGTCGATCGTGCCCGCGATCGGCGTCCGCCCCTCGAGGATCACCGGGGCCCGGCGGCGCGCGAGGTCCCTGAGCGCGAACGCGAAGCTCAGCCGGGCCTGCAGCTCGCCCGACTCGCGCACGGCCCGCACCGACGCGCCGGCTCCGTCGGCGTCGAGCTCGACGCCGACGATCGACTGCAGCGGCACGATCGCGCCGCTCTCGGCAGGGGCCCCCTCGAGCACGATCCCGTTCAGCCAGTCGCGGCCGAGCGCCATGCGGCGCAGCCGCACGCGCCCGCCGCCGCGGAGCGAGAGGTCCAGCGTGCGGGGCGCCGCGGCGATGCGGTCGCGCAGCTCGAGCCGGCCGATCCGGAACCGCTCCTCCTCCGCCTCGAGGTCGCGCCGCTCGGCGCCCAGCTCGGCCTCGAGCTGGCTCTCGAGATCGTCGAAGAGGTCCTCGAACCGCACCGCGCGAACCTATCCGTCCGCGAGGGCCGAGGCGCACCGGTTGTCCACAGGGCAGAAGTGCCCATCCCCCTAGGCGGCCGCCTCCCGCTACGTTCGCCCCCACGACGGTGCCCGCGCACCGACGTCGCGACGACGCGAGGGGGCAGCGTGCAGGTGCAGAGGCGACGGATGACGGCGGTCGACGCCGACGAGTTCTTCGACTTCCAGCGGTGCTCCTCGGCAGGGCTCCCGGATCCCGTGCCGCTGCTCGAGAACCTCGCCGCGTGCGTCATCGAGATCCTGCTCGGCGTGCGCGATGTGCAGCAGATCGCGCGGTGGGTGACCGAGCCGACCTACGACCAGCTCACGGGCCGCGCGCTCGCGGCGCGCCGTCGGCGCGCGCTGCAGGCGTCGCGCTCGGTGCCCGGCTTCGAGGTGCGCAGCGTGCGCGCGTGCCACCC
>NZ_JANQCH010000017.1 GCF_024723325.1 Agrococcus sp. HG114 | reverse complement strand
GGCGTCGTCGGGCGGCGCCGCCTCGAGCGAGCCGCCGCCGCGCCACGCGCGCCGCGCGCTCACGGCGGCGAAGCCGAGGATGAACAGCGCCCCGGCCCACCGCGCGACCGTCTCGAGCCACGGCTGCGCCGTGACGAGCGTCGCGACCCCGGCGACGCCGATGACCTGCAGGAGGGCGTCGCTCACGACGCACACCGCGACCACGAGCCCGACGTGCTCGCGCCGCAGGCCCTGCCGCAGCACGACGGCGTTCTGCGCGCCGATCGACACGATGAGGCCCAGGCAGAGCCCGAGCCCCGACAGCAGGGCGAGGAGCTCGGGGGTCATGCCTCGACGGTACGGCGATGCCGAGATGCAGTCCAACGCAGGTTCCTGCAGCAGATGAAGCAGCGCTGCATCTACGCTCGCGGCATGGACCTGCCGCTCGAGAGCCTGCGCACCCTCGCCGCCGTCGTCGACGCGGGCACGCTCGAGCGCGCCGCCGCCCAGCTCGGGGTGACGCCGAGCGCGGTGAGCCAGCGCATCCGAGCGATCGAGCAGCGCGTCGGCCGCGTCGTCCTGCAGCGCTCGCGGCCCGCGCGGGCGACGGAGGCCGGCGAGGCGCTCGTGCGGCTCGCGCGGCAGCTTGCGCTCCTCGAGCGCGACGCGCTCGCCGCCCTCGGCGACGACTCCCCCGCGCCGCGCGTGGCGCTCGCGGTCAACGCCGACTCCCTCATCACGTGGTTCATGCCGGTGCTCACTGCCGTGACCGCGCAGCGGCCGGTGCTGTTCGAGCTGCACCGCGAGGACCAGGAGCGCACGGCGCAGCTGCTCGCCGCCGGCACCGTCATGGGCGCGGTCACGGCGCAGCGCGAGCCGGTCTCGGGCTGCGTCGCGTCGCCCCTCGGGCGCATGCCCTACGTCGCGATCGCCGAGCGCTCGTTCGCCGAGCGCTGGTTCCCCGACGGCCTCACCCCGCGCGCGCTCGAGCGGGCGCCGCTCGTCGACTTCGACCCGCACGACTCGCTCCAGTCGCGGTTCGCGCGCCGCCACGGCGCCCAGCGCGACGCGCCCCGGCACGTCATCAGCGCATCCGCCGAGTACGCCGAGGCGATCGCCCTCGGCCTCGGCTGGGGCATGCTGCTGCCCGGCCAGTTCGAGGCGGGCGTCGCGCGCGGCGCGCTCGTGCAGCTCGCGCCCGACGCGATCGAGGTGCCCCTGTGGTGGCAGCGCTGGAACCTCGCCTCGCCGCTGCTCGACCTGGTGACGGATGCGGTGGCCGAGGCCGCTCGCTCGTCGCCCGCGCTCGTGTGACTACGCGGCGGGCGGCGAGGGGGGCTGCTCGGCGACCGGACGGTCGGTCGCGGGGTCTCCCGCCTGCGGCTCCGGCGCGGCCGGGGCGCCGCGCTGCCCGATGATGTGCATCGCGCGGCCCGCGGACTGCTGCGGCGCGACGACGTCGTAGCGCGCTGCGAGCACCTGCTGCACCGACGCGTAGTCGCGCTTGCGCCGGGTCATCGAGTGCGTCATGACGCCCATGAGGATGCCGAACGCGAGGCCGAGCAGCGGGAACAGCAGCACCGACGTGATCGCCTCGGGGACGAAGAGCATGTAGACGAGGCCGATGAAGGCGCCGAAGCCGAGCCCGCGCATCGCGCCCGCGAGCGCGACCTTGCCCCACGTGAGGCGGCCGGTGATGCGCTCGACGAGCTTGAGGTCGTTGCCGACGATCGCGAGCCCGGCGAGCTCGCCCTGCGCGCCCGAGACCTTGGCGATCGCGGCCTGGGCCTGCTCGTACGTCTCGAACGAGGCCACGACGACGCCGCGCGGCAGGTGCTGGTCACCGCGCGCCGCGCTCTGGAACATGCTCACGGATCCATCCTCCCATGCACGTCCCGGCGGGCGCCGCCGGTTCGCTCTCGGCGTCGCGCCGCTCGCGGCCGGAGGCGGCGCGGTACGTTGGTCGGCATGAGCGCCGCCACCGTGTTCGTCGCCCGCCTCGCGGGCGCGGGGGTCTTCGACCCCGCCGGCGAGCGCATCGGCAAGGTGCGCGACGTCGTCACCGTGCCCCGGCAGGACGCGCCCCCTCGCGTCGTGGGGCTCGCGGTCGAGGACCGCCGGCGGCAGCGCGTGTTCCTCTCGATCGGCCGCGTGCTCTCGATCGGCGGCGGCCAGCTCATCGCGAGCGCGATCAGCGAGCGCCGCTTCAGCCAGCGCGGCAGCGAGCGGCTGCTGCTCGCCGACGTGCTCGGCCGCACCGTCACCCTGCGCGACGGCACGACCGCCGTGCTCGAGGACCTCTCGATCGCCGAGCGGGGACCGGGCGAGTGGGAGGTCGACGAGCTCTTCCTCCGCAAGCCCAAGACCTCGCCGTTCGGCAAGGGCCCGACGCTGCTCGCCCACTGGGGCGACGTGCAGCACGCCGCCGACGCCGAGCACGACACCGAGCACCTCGTCGCGTCGCTCGACGAGCTGCCCGCGGCCGACGCCGCGTCGGCGATGCTCGACCTGCCGCAGCAGCGCATGATCGAGGTCGCCGAGGACCTCTCCGACGACCGCCTCGCCGACATCCTCGAGGAGATGAACGAGGACCGGCAGGTCGAGATCCTCGCGTCGCTCGCCGACGACCGGGTCGCCGATGTGCTCGACCAGATGGAGCCGGACGACGCGGCCGACCTCATCGCGCACATGCCCGCCGACCGCGGCGAGGCGCTCCTGGAGCTCATGGACCCCGAGGAGGCGGAGGACGTGCGCATGCTGCTCGCGTTCGGCGCCGACACCGCGGGCGGCCTCATGACGACCGAGCCGATCATCGTCGCGAGCGACGCGACCGTCGCCGAGGCGCTCGCGCTCATCCGCCGCCACGAGGTCGCGCCCGCGCTCGCCGCGGCCATCTGCGTGACGCTCCCGCCCTACGAGGCGCCGACCGGCCGGTTCCTCGGCATGGTCCACTTCCAGCGGCTGCTGCGCTACCCGCCGAACGAGCGCGTCGGCACGCTCCTCGACGACCAGATCGAGCCCGTGCTCACGTCGACCTCGGCCGCCGAGGTCACGCGCGAGCTCGCCGCCTACAACCTCGTCTCGGTGCCGGTCGTCGACACGGCGGGGCGGCTCGTGGGGGTCGTCACGATCGACGACGTGCTCGACCACCTGCTGCCCGAGGACTGGCGCGCGCAGGAGGAGGCGCCGCGTGGCTGAGCAGGTCGACGGCTTCGCGCGGCCGAAGGCGCAGCGCCGCTGGCTCCGGCGGCCCTCGTCGAAGGACCGCTTCGGCCGCTTCACCGAGGCGTTCGCGCGCGCGATGGGCACGCCGGCGTTCCTCGTCGGGATGACGATCTTCGTCACCTTCTGGCTCGGCTACAACTCGATCATGCCGCCCGAGGCCCAGTTCGACCCGCAGGACCAGGGCTTCCCGCTGCTCACGCTCGTGCTGAGCCTGCAGGCCTCCTACGCCGCTCCCCTGCTGCTGCTCGCCCAGAACCGGCAGGACGACCGCGACCGCGTGCAGATCGAGCAGGACCGGCTGCGCGCCGAGCGCAACCTCAACGACACCGAGTACCTCGCGCGCGAGGTCGTCGCGCTCCGCATGGCGATGCGCGACATGGCCACGCGCGAGTTCATCCGCGCGGAGCTCAAGTCGTTCGTCGACGACCTCGACGAGCGCCGGGGCGGCGCCGAGCGCCGGTCGCAGTGATCGACCCGCGCCTCGAGCGCGCGCTCGGCACGGTCGTCGACCCCGAGATCCGCCGCCCGCTCGTCGAGCTCGACATGATCCCCGCAGCCGACCTCGACGACGGCACCGCGCGCATCCGCCTCGAGCTCACCGTCGCGGCGTGCCCCGCTGCCGATCGCATCCAGGCGGATGTCCGGCAGGCGGCCGCGTCGGTGCCGGGCGTCGAGCGCGTGGAGATCGAGGTCGACGTCATGTCGCCCGCGACGCGGCAGGCCCTCGTCGAGCGCCTCCGCGGGTCTCGGCCCCAGCAGTTCGGGCCAGGCACGCTCACGCGCATCATCGCGGTCGCGAGCGGCAAGGGCGGGGTGGGCAAGTCGACGGTGACCGCGAACCTCGCGGTCGCGCTCGCGGCGCGCGGCCTCGCGGTCGGGGTGATCGACGCCGACGTGCACGGCTACTCGATCCCGGCGCTGCTCGGCACGGCCGATCGGCCGACCCGGGTGGGCGACATGATGATGCCGCCCGAGGCGCACGGCGTGCGGCTCGTCTCGATCGGCATGTTCGTCGAGGGCAACCGCTCGGTGTCGTGGCGCGGCCCCATGCTCCACCGCACGCTCGCGCAGTTCCTCGCCGACGTCTGGTGGGGCGACCTCGACGTGCTGCTCATCGACATGCCGCCGGGCACGGGCGACGTCGCGATCTCGCTCGGCCAGCTGCTCCCGCACGCCGACGTGCTCGTGGTCACGACCCCGCAGCGGGCGGCCGCCGAGGTGGCCGAGCGTGCGGGCGAGGTCGCGCGGCAGACGGGGCAGCGCGTGCTCGGGGTCGTCGAGAACATGGCGGGGCTCGCGCAGCCCGACGGGAGCGTCCTCGAGCTCTTCGGCGCGGGCGGCGGCGAGGAGGCGGCGCGCCGGCTCGGCGTGCCGCTGCTCGCGCGGATCCCGCTCTCCGTCGCGCTCCGCGAGGGCGGCGACGCGGGCGCCCCGGTCGTGGCGGCCGCGCCCGGGGATCCGGCCGCCGCCGCGATCATCGCGCTCGCGGAGTCGCTGCGCGGCACGCGCTCGATCGCCGGGCGCGGGCTGCCGGTGTCGCCGGCCTGAGGCTCAGGTCGCCTCGTCGTCGAAGCGCATGGGCCCGCGGTGCCGCTGCGGCAGCCCCGAGACCGTCGCGACCGAGGCCTTCGCCGCCGCCGTCGAGAAGTCCTCTGGCGGCGCGGGCGGCTCCTTGAGCGCATCCATCACGATGCGCCGCGGGTCGTACTGGCGGGGGTCGAGCTTGCGCCAGTCGACGTCGTCGAACTCGGGCCCGATCTCCTCGCGCATCCGCTCCTTCGCACCGCCCGCGAGGTCGCGCAGCCCGCGCACGAGCGCACCGAGCTTCTCGGCGAGCACGGGCAGCCGCTCGGGGCCGATGAGGAGGGCCGCGAGCACGGCGATGATCACCAGCTTGTCGAGCGTGATGCCTGCGAGGGACACGCCTCCAGGGTAGTCGAGCCGCCACGGCGAGCCTGCGGCGCTCCCCCGCGCGCCCCTCGCTAGGCTCGCGGCGGAGGAATCGTGCAGACACCATCGCTCATCGCCAAGTACCTCGATGACCTCGCGAACGAGGACGAGGTGCTCACTGCGGCGCGCGACGCCTCGCGCGAGCTCGGCATCACCGCCATCGCCCCCGCGGTCGGCGCGCAGCTCGCCGCCATCGCGGCCGCGACGCAGGCGAGCGCGATCCTCGAGGTCGGCACCGGCGCGGGCGTGAGCGGCCTGTGGCTGCTGCGCGGTGCGCCCGGCGCGACGCTCACGTCGATCGACACCGAGCTCGACCACCAGCAGCACGCCCGCTCCGCGTTCTCGCTCGCGGGCGTCCCCGTGACCCGGGCTCGGCTCATCACCGGGCGCGCGCGCGATGTGCTCCCGCGCATGAACGAGTCGAGCTACGACATCGTGCTCGTCGACGCCGACCCCGCCGGCATGATGGAGTACGTCGAGCACGCGCTCGCGCTCGTGCGCGTCGGGGGCTCGGTGCTCGTGCCGCACGCGCTCCTCGGCGGCCGCGTCGCCGATCCGGCCCAGCGCGACGACAGCGTCGCCGACGTGCGCGCGCTGCTGCGCGCGCTCTCGTCGAGCGACGCGGTCCGCGCGGCCGTGTCGCCCGTCGGCGACGGCCTGCTGCAGATCGTGCGGCTGCCCGAGCCCGCGGCCTGATCCGTCCGGGCCGCGCTCCGCGACATCCGGAGACAGCAAGAGGGCCGACCCGCCTATGGATCGGCCCTCTCGCCTCGTGCTCGGGCTTCGCAGCCGTCAGGCGCTGACGACGACCTCGCCCAGCGCCTTGTGGAGCGCGGCGGCCTCCTCGTCGTTGACAGAGACGACCAGCCGGCCTCCGCCCTCGAGCGGCACGCGCACGACGATGAGCCTGCCCTCCTTGACGGCCTCGAGCGGTCCATCACCGGTGCGTGGTTTCATGGCGGCCATGCGGCACCCCTTTCAGTTCTCCTGCGGGCATTATCTCATGGTTCACTGACAGGTTCTGCGCTCGGCGCGCCATGCGGCGGGCTCACGGCACGCTCCAGTCCGGCCGGACGTAGTGCCAGCAGAACCAGATCCACACCGGCTGCAGCGCGATCGAGACGGCGATCATGAGCGCGCGCGCCCACCCCGGTCGCACCGCGGCGAGCATGAGCGCGGCGGGGAACGCCGGCAGCAGGAGTCGCCACGTCGACGACTGCGGGAACCACACCGCGGCGAGGTAGACGAGGTACGCGATCGTCCACAGCCGCCCCTCGAGCCCCACTGTCCGAGCCCAGGGGCCGGCGAGCAGCGCGATCGCCGCGGCGACGATCGCGACGAGCCACACCGGCCACCACGCGCCGAACCACCACTCGAGCCCGATCGGCCATGGCGTGAACGGCACGAGCTCCTGCCTGCCGATGTACGCCGAGCGCCAGGACAGCTCGGTCTCGACGTACGAGTCGAGGCTGCCGGTCGCGATCGAGCAGGCGATGAGCCAGCCGAAGCCCCACAGCGCGCTCCACGCCCCGAGCGCGACGAGCCTCCACCGCTCCCCCGCGGCGAAGCCGTCGCGCTCGCGCCACCAGCGCACGAGGAACGACAGCCCGAGGGCGAGCGCGAGCGCGAGACCGCCGGGGCGCGTGAGCGCCATGACGGGGATCAGCACCCACAGCCACTCCCACGCCCGCCGCCGCCACGCGAGCAGCACCGAGGCGAGCAGCAGGAGGAACAGCGACTCGGCATAGCCGAGCTGCAGCACCGGCGCGACCGGCGAGAGCAGCACGAGCGCGAGCGCGAACCGCTCGCGGCCGGGCGCGAGCTCCTGGAAGAGCCGGTAGGCGACCACGGAGAAGGCAGCGGATGCCGCGAGCGACAGGAGCACCGCCGCGCCCTCCCACGGCAGCCCGACGAGCATGAGCACGCGCGCGAGCATCGGGTAGACCGGCATGAACGCCCACGCGTTCTCGCCCACGTGGCCGTCGTCGTCGAGCGGCAGCTCCGTGGGGTACCCCGAGACGGCCACGATGTAGTACCAGTGCGCGTCCCACAGCGTCGAGTAGTCGAGCAGGTCGGGCTGCGCTGGCGTCCACGGGGATCGCTCCTGCACCCACGCGAACGCGCCCAGGAACGCCGTGCTCACGAGCCGCGACACGGCCCAGAGCGCGAGCGGCCACAGCCACCAGCGATCGGTGGCGAGGAGGGGCCGGGTCAGCTGGGCGAGAGCCACGCGCGGAGGCTCTGCTCGGTCTCGAGGATCTGCGCGAGCGGCACCGACTCGTCGTCGGCGTGCGCCTTCGTCGGGTCGCCCGGGCCGAAGTTGACCGCCGGGATGCCGAGGCTCGAGAAGCGGGCGACGTCCGTCCAGCCGTACTTCGGGCGCGGCTCGAGGCCGACCGCCGCGATGAACTCCTGCGCGAGCGGGTCGTCGAGGCCGGGCCGCGCGCCCTCCGCCGCGTCGACGACCTCGAGCTCGAAGCCGTCGAAGAGCTCGCGCACGAGCGCGGTCGCCTGGTCGAGCGATCGCGACGGCGCGAAGCGGTAGTTGACCTCGACGACGCACTCGTCGGGGATCACGTTGCCGGCGACGCCGCCGGAGATGCGCACGGCGTTCAGGCCCTCGCGGTACACGAGCCCCTCGACCTCGATCTCGGCCGGCCGGTGGTCGAGGAGCCGCTGCAGCACGGGCGCGGCGTCGTGGATCGCGTTGTGCCCCGCCCACGCGCGCGCCGAGTGCGCCCGGACGCCGCGCGTGCGGATCGCCACGCGCAGGGTGCCGTTGCAGCCGCCCTCGATGCAGCCGTTCGAGGGCTCGCCGAGGATCGCGAAGTCGCCCTGCATGAGCTCGGGGTGCCGCTCGGCGAGCAGTCGCAGCCCGTTCTCCTCGGCCCCGACCTCCTCGTGGTCGTACCAGATCCAGGTGACGTCGACGACGGGCTCGGCGAGCTCGGCCGCGAGCTTGAGCTGCACCGCGACGCCCGCCTTCATGTCGACCGTGCCGCGGCCCCACAGGTGCGGCTCGCCGTCGACCGTCGCCTCGCGCGTGGGCAGGTTCCCGTTGACGGGCACGGTGTCGATGTGCCCGGCGATCACCACGCGGCGCTCTCGGCCGAGCGTCGTGCGCGCCACGACCGTGTCGCCGACGCGCGTGACCTCGAGGTGCGGCACGCGGGCGACGGCGGCTTCGATCGCGTCGGCGAGCGGCCCCTCCTCGTCGGAGACGGAGCCGATGTCGCACAGCGCGCGCGTGAGGTCGACGCTGCTCGCGGCGAGGTCGAGCGGGAGGGCAGACATGCTGCCAAGCCTAGACTCGAGGCATGGCCCGCCTCGCACACGGACACGCTCTCGTCACCCTCTTCCACGGTCGGGTCCTCGACGCATGGTTCCCCGCTCCCGCCCTCGGCGCCGACCCGCACGAGCGCGGCGCAGCCGCCGAGCTGCGGCACGCGGCCGGCACCGAGCCCGCGCGCGGCGTCGAGCTCGCCCACCGCGCGGTCGAGATCGACCTGGATGCGCCGCCCGCGTCGGTCGAGGACGCGTACCTCCGGCTCCACCTCCTGAGCCACCGGCTCGTGCTGCCGAACTCGATCGACCTGACCGGCATCTTCGGGGTGCTGCCGGTCGTCGCGTGGACGAACGGCGGACCGGTCGACCCCGAGTGGGCCGCGACCCACCGCGTGCAGCTGCAGCGCGCCGGCCTGCAGGTGCAGGTCGTCGACCGCTTCCCCCGCATGACCGACTACGTGCTCCCCCCGGGCGTGCGCATCGGCGACGCGTCGCGCGTGCGCCTCGGCGCGCACCTCGCGCCCGGCACGGTCGTGATGCACGAGGGCTTCGTCAACTTCAACGCCGGCACGCTCGGCGCGTCGATGGTCGAGGGTCGCATCTCGCAGGGCGTGGTCGTCGGCGACGGCACCGACCTCGGCGGCGGCGCCTCGATCATGGGCACGCTCTCGGGCGGCGGCACCGAGCGCATCGTCATCGGCGAGCGGGTGCTGCTGGGCGCGAACTCGGGCGTCGGCATCTCGATCGGCGACGACTCGATCGTCGAGGCCGGGCTCTACGTCACCGCCGGCACCAAGGTCGCGCTGCTGCCCGAGGGCGGCACGGTCAAGGCGATCGAGCTCTCGGGCCGCCCGGGCCTGCTCTTCCGCCGGAACTCCGTCACCGGCGCGGTCGAGGCGGTCGCGCGCGACGGGCGCGGCGTCGAGCTGAACGCCGCGCTGCACTGACTCCGCGCATCCGCCGCACGGCGGACGCGGGTCGGCGTGCCGCGCTGGCAGGCTGGGATCCATGACGTCCCCTGCGCCGCTCGCCGCGAGCGAGCCCCTCCCCCCTGCCCTGCACCTGCACCAGCTCGCGAAGCGCTTCGGGTCGAAGGTCGCCGTCGACGGCATCTCGCTCGCGGTGCCCCAGGGGTCGATGCTCGGGCTCGTCGGCCCCAACGGCGCCGGCAAGACGACGACGCTGTCGATGGCGACCGGGCTGCTGCGGCCCGACCACGGCACCGCGGCGGTGCTCGGCCGCGACGTGTGGCGCGACCCTGCCGCGGCGAAGGCGCTCATGGGCGTGCTCCCCGATGGCGTGCACCTCTTCGACCGGCTCACGGGCGCCGAGCTCCTGCGCTACAACGGCCTGCTGCGCTCCATGCCCGAAGCGGAGGTCGTCCAGCGCTCGGCATCCCTGCTGCACGCGCTCGGGCTCGCCGACACCGGCGGCACGCTCGTCGCCGACTACTCCGCCGGCATGCGCAAGAAGATCGCGCTCGCGTGCGCGCTCATCCACGCGCCCCGGCTGCTCGTCCTCGACGAGCCGTTCGAGGCCGTCGACCCCGTCTCGGGCGAGGCGATCCGGCGCATCCTGCGCGACTACGTCGCCTCGGGCGGCACCGTCGTGCTCTCGAGCCACGTGATGGAGCTCGTCGAGTCGCTGTGCGACCGCGTCGCGATCGTCGCCGACGGCCGGCTCGTGGCAGCGGGCACGCTCGACGAGGTGCGCGGCGGCTCGAGCCTGCAGCAGCGCTTCGTCGACCTCGTCGGCCAGCGCGCCACCGACACGGAGGGGCTCGCGTGGCTGCGCACCTCCTCTCGCTGAGGCTCCGCCTGCTCGTCGGCGGCCTGCGGCAGAGCCCGTGGGCGATCGTCGCCCTCGTCGTGACGGTGCTCGGCGCGATCTCGCTGCTCGGCACCGCGCTCGTGGGCGCGATCGCCATCCGCGCGCTCGCGCCCGAGGTCGGGGCGGACGCCGCGGTCGTCGCGGGCGCGGTGCTCGTGCTCGGGCTCACCGCCGTCACCGTCCTCATCGGCACGAGCGACCCCCTCGCGACCGAGCGCTTCAGCCTGCTCCCGGTGCGCGTCGGCCCGCTCCGGCGCGGGGTGCTCGCGGCGTCGGTGCTGGATGCGTGGGTCGTGGTGGGCGTGCTGGGCTCGGCGATCGGCCTCGTCGTCTGGTCGACCTCCGTCGCGGCCCTCGTCGCCGCGCTCATGCTGCTGCCCATCACCGCGGCGACGGCCGTCCTCGTGCCCCGGGCCGTCGCCGACCTGCTCGCACGCCAGCTCGCGAGCAAGGCCGCGCGCGACGCGATGGCGATCGTGCTGCTCGTCGCGATCGTCGGTCTCGTCATCGCCGTGCAGCTCCTCGTGGGCAGCGTCAGGGAGCTCGCCGACCTCACGGACGTGCTCGGCGGCGCCGCGGCCGCCGCGGCGTGGACGCCGCTCGGCGCCGCCTTCGACGTGCCGCGAGCGATCGCGGCTGGGGCGTGGCTCGAGGCGGCCGCGAAGCTCGCGATCGCGCTCGCGACCGTCGCGCTCGCCTGGTGGGGCTGGGGACGCCTGCTCGCCGAGCGGCTCACGAACCCGATCGTGCTCCGCGGCGGGGGCCGGGTGCGCGAGGGCCGCCTGCTCGACCGCCTGCTCCCCGCGACCCCAGTCGGCGCGATCGCGGCCCGCAGCATCCGCTACCGGCGGCGCGACGTGCGCCACCTCATGAACGTGCTCGCGGCGCTCATCGTGCCGGCCATCGTCGGAGGCGTGCAGCTCGCGGGCGTCGTGGAGGTCGACGTCGACGGCATGCGCGTGCCCCCGGACGGGCTCGCGCTCGTGCCGCTGCTCATGGGCTTCGTCGCCGCCGCGATCGTGCAGATCGACCTCGCCTACGACAACAGCGCCTTCGCGTGGCACCTGCTGAGCGGCGTGCGCGGCGCGCACGATCGCGCGGGGCGCCTGCTCGGGATCGCGATCGTCTACGTGCCGACGCTCGTCGTCACGGCCGTGCTCTCGACGTGGGCGAGCGGCCGCTGGGAGCTGCTGCCCGCGAGCATCGGCGGCGGCGTCGGCACGTTCCTGCTGCTCGCGGGCGCCATGCTGTGGCTCGGCGCGCTGCTGCCCGGCGAGGCGCCCGCGCCGGACGCGAACCCGCTCGGGCGCGGCTCGTCCGGCGGCATCCAGTCGCTCGCGGGCATCGCCCTCTCGCTCCCGGTGCTCGGGACCGTCGGGCTGCCGTGCATCGCGCTCGCGGTCTCGGCGCTCTGGATCCCCTGGCTCGGCTGGCTGAGCCTCGCGACGGGGCTGCTCGTCGGCGGGCTCGCCGCGTGGTTCGGCATCCGCGTCGGCGGGGCGACGCTCGACCGGCGGGGCCCCGAGGTGCTCGCGCACATCGCGAAGGAGCGGTAGCGGCCGGTCGGCAGCCGACGGGCGTCAGCCGATGAGCGCCTGCAGCGGCCCGCGCACGAAGAACACGACGAAGAGGGCCGCCACGACCCACAGCAGCGGCGAGATCTGCTTCGCGCGCCCGGAGACCGCGTTGATGATGACCCACGCGATGAAGCCGACGCCGATGCCGTTGGCGATGTTGTAGGTGAGCGGCATCACGACGATCGTGAGGAACGCCGGCAGCGCGACCCGGAAGTCGGTCAAGTCGATGTCCGTGATCTGGCTCATCATCATCGCGCCGACGACCACGAGCGTCGCCGCGGCGACCTCGAGCGGCACGATCTGCGTGAGCGGCGTGAGGAACATCGCCGCGAGGAACAGCACGCCCGTGACGACCGAGGCGAGCCCGGTGCGCGCGCCCTCGCCGACACCGGCCGCCGAGTCGACGAACACGGTGTTCGACGAGGCGCTCGCGCCGCCGCCCGCGACGGCGCCGAAGCCCTCGACGACGAGCGCGCGCTTGAGGCCAGGGAACTGCCCGTCTGGGGTCGCGATGCCGGCCTGGCGCGCGAGGCCCGTCATCGTGCCCATCGCGTCGAAGAAGTTCATGAACACGAGCGTGAAGACGAACATCGTGGTCGCGATCACGCCGATGCGCTCGAACGAGCCGAACGAGACCTGGCCGACGAGCGACAGGTCGGGCAGCGCGACGATGCTCGTCGGCAGCGCGGGCGCGTTCAGGTTCCACGCGTCGGGGTCCTGGCCGAGCGACGGGCCGACCTGGAAGATCGCCTCGAGGACGATCGCGATCGCGGTCGTCGCGACGATGCCGATGAGCAGCGCACCCTTGACGCGCAGCGCGAGCAGGATGCCCATGAGCACGACGCCGATCACGAACACCGCGGTCGGCAGCGACGTGACGGAGCCGCCGTCGCCGAGCTGGACGGGCGGCGCGGCGATGCCCGTCGAGCGCACGAAGCCCGAGTCGACGAAGCCGATGAACGCGATGAAGAGGCCGATGCCGACCGCGATCGCGCTCTTGAGCGCCGCGGGCACGGCGTCGAAGATCATGCGGCGCAGGCCCGTCGCGGCGAGCAGCACGATGATGAGCCCGTTGATGACGACGAGGCCCATCGCCTCGGGCCACGTGAGCTCGCCGACGAGGCCGAACGCGAGGAACGAGTTGATCCCGAGGCCCGCGGCGAGCCCGAACGGCACGTTCGCGATGAGGCCCATCGCGAGCGTCATGAGCCCGCCCACGAGCGCCGTGACGGCCGCCACCTGGCCGTTGGGGAGCCATCCGCCCTCGACGTCGGTCGCGGCCTGCTCGGGCGAGAACCCGCCGATGATGAGCGGGTTCAGCACGATGATGTACGCCATCGCGAAGAACGTGACGAGCCCGCCGCGCACCTCCTGCGAGACGCTCGAGCCGCGCTCGGAGATCTTGAAGAAGCGGTCGAGGGCGCTCTTCGGCGCAGCCTGCGTGGTCGTCGTCATGGGGTGCTCCTGAAGGGCCGCGCAGGCGGCGAGGGCTGGGTCAGATGTGGCGCTCGACGGGGCCGACGTAGAGCTGCTGCGGCCGGCCGATCTTCGTCGCCGGGTCGAGCATCATCTCGCGCCAGTGCGCGATCCAACCGGGCAGCCGGCCGATCGCGAACAGCACGGTGAACATGCGCTCGGGGAAGCCCATCGCCTTGTAGATCACGCCGGTGTAGAAGTCGACGTTCGGGTAGAGCTTGCGCTCCTTGAAGTAGTCGTCCGCGAGCGCGACCTGCTCGAGCTCCTGCGCGATGTCGAGCAGCGGGTCGCGCACGCCGAGCTGCGCGAGCACCTCCTCGGCCGACTGCTTCACGAGCTTCGCGCGCGGGTCGTAGTTCTTGTAGACCCGGTGGCCGAAGCCCATGAGCTTGACGCCCTGCTCCTTGCGCTTCACGCGCTCGACGAAGCGCTCGACGCTCTCGCCCGAGTCGCGGATGCCGCGCAGCATCTGCAGCACCGCCTCGTTCGCGCCGCCGTGCAGCGGCCCGGAGAGGGCGTGGATGCCCGCGGAGACGGACGCGAACAGGTTCGCCTCGGTCGAGCCGACGAGCCGCACGGTCGAGGTCGACGCGTTCTGCTCGTGGTCGGCGTGGAGGATGAGGAGCCGCTCCAGGGCGCGCACCATCACCGGGTTCTGCACGTAGGGCTCGGCCTCGATGCCGAAGTTGAGCTTGAGGTAGTTCTCGACGAAGCTCAGCGAGTTGTCGGGGTAGAGGAAGGCCTGCCCGATCGACTTCTTGTGCGCGTACGCGGCGATCACGGGCATCTTCGCGAGCAGCCGGATGGTCTGCTTGTCGACCTTGTCGGGATCGCGCGGGTCGTGGTCGGACTCGTAGTACGTCGAGAGCGCGCTCACGGCGCTCGAGAGGGCGCTCATCGGGTGCGCGTCGCGCGGCAGGGCGTCGAAGAAGCGGCGCAGGTCCTCGTGCAGGAGCGTGTGGCGGCGCACCCGGTGGTCGAACGTCGCGAGCTCGTCCTCGCTCGGCAGCTCGCCGTAGATGAGCAGGTGCGCGACGTCGAGGAAGGTCTTCTGCTCAGCGAGCTCCTCGATCGGGTAGCCGCGGTAGCGGAGGATGCCCTCGTCGCCGTCGATGTAGGTGATCGAGCTGCGCGTCGCCGCGGTGTTGACGAAGCCGTAGTCGAGGGCGGTGAAGCCCGTCTCCTTCGTCAGCTTCGCGACGTCGATCGCGGAGCGCCCGTCGCTCGCCTCGAGCACCTGCAGCTCGGTCGCGCGGCCGTCGTGCTGCAGCGTGACGGTGCGGGGCGCGGATGCGGCCGCCGAGCGGGCAGGGTCGAGAGCGGTGTCCTCTGTCGTCACCAGGACAGACTACCCGGCGCCGGCCGGTCCCCTCTCACGCCCCGGCGCCGGGGCCGGCGAGGCGCGCCGCGGCCTCCGCGATCGCGTCGTCGGAGGCGGTGAGCGCGACCCGCACGTGGCGGTCGTCGCCGTAGAACGTGCCCGGGGCGACCAGGATGCCGAGCCGGGCGAGCGCGTCGACCTGGGTGAGCGCATCCGAGCCGTCGGTCGCCCAGAGGTAGAGGCCCGCCTCGGACTCGACGTCGAAGCCGCGTCCGCGGAGCGCGGGCAGCAGCCGCGCACGGCGCGCGCGGTAGCGCTCGCGCTGCTCGGCCACGTGGGCGTCGTCGCCGAGCGCGACGGCGAGCGCGTGCTGCACGGGGGTCGGCGCCATGAGGCCCAGGTGCTTGCGCACCGCGAGCACGCGCTGCACGACGCCGGGGTCGCCCGCGACGAACGCGGCGCGGTAGCCGGCGAGGTTCGACTGCTTCGAGAGCGAGTAGACGGCGAGGAGGCCCGTGAGGTCGCCGTCGGTGACGCGCGGGTCGAGGATCGAGGGCGCCTCGTCCACCTCCCACGGCAGGAGCGCGTAGCACTCGTCGCTCGCGACCACGACGCCCCGCCCGCGCGCGGCGCGGACGACGCGCCGCAGCGCATCCACGCCCAGCACCGCACCGGTGGGGTTCGAGGGCGAGTTGACCCAGACGAGCCGCGTCTCGGCGGGCCAGTCGTCGGGGTCGTCGGCGGGCACCGGGCGGGCACGCGCGATGCGGGCGCCGATGTCGTAGGTCGGGTAGGCGACCGCGGGGTGGACGACCGCGTCGCCCTCGCCGAGGCCGAGCTGCAGCGGCAGGCCCGCGACGAGCTCCTTCGAGCCGACGGTCACGAGCACGTGCTCGTCGGCGAGGCCGGGCACGCCGCGCACGCGCGCGAACCACTCGACGATCGCCCGGCGCACCTCGGGGGTGCCCCAGTTCGTCGGGTAGCCGTGCGCGTCGGTCGCCTCGCGCAGCGCCCGCTGGAGCAGCTCGGGCGTGGGGTCGACGGGCGAGCCGACGCTCAGGTCGACGAGGCCGCGCGGGTGCGCGGCGGCGATCGACTTCGCGCCGGCGAGCGTGTCCCAGGGGAACTCGGGCAGCCGCATCAGCGCGGCGTCACTGGTTCTGCGGCGGCAGGGCGGCGACGATCGGGTGGTCGGAGTGGATGACGCCGACCTTCGCGGCGCCGCCGGGCGAGCCGATCTCGTCGAAGAAGTGCACGTTGGCCTCGTAGTACTCGGCCCACTCCTCCGGGGTGTCGTCCTCGTAGAAGATCGCCTCGACGGGGCACACCGGCTCGCACGCGCCGCAGTCGACGCACTCGTCCGGGTGGATGTAGAGCATCCGCTCGCCCTCGTAGATGCAGTCGACGGGGCACTCGTCGACGCACGCGCGGTCCTTCACGTCGACGCACGGGAGCGCGATCACGTAGGTCATGGCTGTTCCCCTTCCGTCGACGTCCGCCCGGGCTGGGCCCGTGCAGCCATCCTAATCCGCCGCGTGGCCTCCGCGTCCGGCCACGCGAGCGCGAGGAACGCGACGGCGGCCGGCACGAGCGTCCAGAGCCAGCCGGCCAGGTTGTCGGGGATCAGCGCGCGCTCGGTGCCCCACGCGCCGCGGCCGAGCGGGTCGATCGCGACGAGCGCGACGACGCCCACGAGCCCGACGACGGTCGCGAGGGTGAGCGGGCGCGAGCCGGAGGCGGCGCGCACCCCGACGATGAGGCCGACGGCCGCGAGGAGCGAGAGCGCGATCCCCCACGGCACCTGCTGGTGCGAGAACGTGCCGACGACGCCCACGACCGCTCCCCCGAGCAGCGCGCCGACGCGCAGGCTCCAGCGGGTCCGCCGCTCCGGGCGCGTCTCGATGAGCCGGTAGTGCTCGACGCGGTCGAGCGGTCGCCGCTGCCCGCCGACGTGCTCGACCTCGTCGCCGACGAGCACGACCTGCGAGCGGTGGGCCGCGAGCGCCGCCTCGACGCGGTCGCGCACCGGCGCGAGCTCGAACGCGACGTCGGCGGGGCGGGCGGAGCGCACGTAGAGCGGGAGGTCGTACCGGCGGGCGGCGATGACGGATGCGCGGTGCGCGGCGATGTGGTCGGGATGGCCGTAGCCGCCGTCGGCGTCGTAGGTGACGAGCGCCGTCGGGTCGACCTCCTCGATGACCGCGCTGAGCGCATCCGCGAGGTCGTCGAGATCCGCTCGGCTCATCGCGGTCTCGGGCGCATCCGGGGCGGCGGTGGCCCGGCCGTTCCGGAGCCACGACATGCCGGAGTCGTCCCAGCCGTGGATGCGGCGGCCGCGCGCTCCGAGGGCGCGGAGCGCGCCGTCGAGCTCGCGGCGGCGCACCTCGCCGACGCCGACCTCCTCGACCTCCGCGCGGCTCGAGGGGCGGGACTCGCCGCGCTCGCCGAGCGTGAAGGTCGCGACGATCGCGTCGCCGCCGCCGGCGGCGACGGTCGCGATCGCGGCGCCGGTCGAGAGCGTCTCGTCGTCGGGGTGCGCGTGCACGAACAGCACGCGCTCGAGGCGGGGGTCCATTCCTGCTATCCAACCACTCCGCGCTGGAGCTCTGGAGCGAGCGGCTCGTCAGAACGCCGCCGGCCGCACCGGTGCCGGCACTGCCCGCAGGTACGGCAGCGCACGATCGGCGGCGGCCTCGATGCGCTCGAGCACGTCGGCGGAGCGCACGCGCCCGCCCTCGAACTCGGCGCTCGCGGCGTACACGCCCACGGGCAGCGTGAGCGCCTGGAAGAACGCGAACAGCGGGCGCAGCTGGTGCTCGATCGTGAGCGCGTGCCGATGCGAGCCGCCCGTCGCCGCGAGCAGCACCGGCACGTCGGTGAGCGCGCGCTGGTCGACGAAGTCGAACAGGTGCTTGAACAGGCCGGTGAAGCTCGCGCGGTAGACGGGGCTGCCGACGACGAGCAGGTCGGCCGACTCGATGGCCGCGATCGCCCGCTCGGCGTCCGGCGCGAGCGCGGAGCGCTCGAGCGCGCCCGCGAGCCCCGGCCCGACCTCGGCGAGCTCGACGAGCTCGATCTCGGCGTCGAGCCGCCGCGCGACCGCGGCGGCGAGCGCGGCGACGAGCGCCGTCGTCGAGGACGGCCGGTGCAGGCTGCCGCTCACGGCGACGATGCGGAGCGTCGGATGCGTCATGGCCTCGACGCTAGGCGAGCGGGACCCGTGCGGGCCCGAGTGTGACGCGCCGTGACGCGCACTGGCCCCTCCCCGAGGCGGGAGGGGCCAGCGCGGTGCGGGTCAGCCCTGCTTCTTGAGGCGGCTCGCCTCGCGGCCGCGCGTCGTCGCGTCGAGCGTGACCTTCCGGATGCGCACGGCGTGCGGCGTCACCTCGACGCACTCGTCGTCGCGCGCCCACTCGAGGCTCTCCTCGAGCGAGAGCTGCTTCGGCGGCGTCAGGCGCTCGAGCTCCTCACCGGTCGACGACCGGATGTTGTTGAGCTTCTTCTCCTTGGTGATGTTGACGTCCATGTCGTCGGCGCGGGCGTTCTCCCCCACGACCATGCCCTCGTAGACGTCGTCGCCGGGCTTGATGAAGAAGACGCCGCGCTCCTGGAGCGCCATGATCGCGTTCGGCGTCGCGGTGCCCGAGCGGTCGGCGACGAGCGCGCCGTTGTTGCGGGTCGTGATCGCGCCCGCCCACGGCTGCCAGCCGTGCGAGATCGCGTTCGCGATGCCCGTGCCTCGCGTGATCGTCATGAACTCGGTGCGGAACCCGATGAGGCCGCGGCTCGGGACGACGAACTCCATCCGCACCCATCCGGTGCCGTGGTTCTGCATCCCGTCCATGATGCCCTTGCGGCTCGCGAGCAGCTGGGTCACGGCACCGAGGTGCTCCTCGGGCACGTCGACCGTGAGGTGCTCGAACGGCTCGTGGAGCACGCCGTCGATCTTGCGCGTGACGACCTGGGGCTTGCCGACCGTGAGCTCGAAGCCCTCGCGCCGCATCTGCTCGACGAGGATCGCGAGCGCGAGCTCGCCGCGGCCCTGCACCTCCCACGCGTCGGGGCGGCCGATGTCGACGACCCGCAGCGACACGTTGCCGATGAGCTCGCGGTCGAGGCGGTCCTTCACCATGCGGGCGGTGAGCTTCGAGCCCTTGATCTTCCCGGCGAGCGGCGACGTGTTCGTGCCGATCGTCATCGAGATCGCCGGCTCGTCGACGGTGATCGCGGGCAGCGGCCGCACGTCGTCGGGGTCGGCGAGCGTCTCGCCGATCGTGATGTCGGCGATGCCGGCGACCGCGACGATGTCGCCGGGGCCGGCGCTCTCGGCGGGCACGCGGTCGAGCGCCTTCGTCTCGAGCAGCTCGGTGATGCGCACGTTCGAGACCTCGCCGTCGTGGCGCACCCACGCGACCGTCTGCCCCTTGCGGAGCGTGCCGGCCTTCACGCGCAGCAGCGCGATGCGGCCGAGGAACGGGGATGCGTCGAGGTTCGTGACGTGGGCCTGGAGCGGCGCCTCGTCGTCGTACGTCGGCGCCGGGATGTGCTCGAGGATCGCCTGGAAGAGCGGCTCGAGGTCCTCGCTGTCGGGCAGCTCGCCGTCGGCGGGCTTCGTGGTCGAGGCACGGCCGGCCTTGCCCGACGCGTAGACGACCGGCACGTCGAGGACGGCGTCGAGGTCGAGGTCGGGCACGTCGTCGGCGAGGTCCGACGCGAGCCCGAGCAGGAGGTCCTGGCTCTCCCCCACGACGGCGTCGATGCGCGCGTCGGAGCGGTCGGTCTTGTTGACGAGCAGGATGACGGGGAGCTTCGCCTCGAGCGCCTTGCGGAGCACGAAGCGCGTCTGGGGCAGCGGTCCCTCGGACGCGTCGACGAGCAGCACGACGCCGTCGACCATCGAGAGGCCGCGCTCGACCTCGCCGCCGAAGTCGGCGTGCCCCGGGGTGTCGATGACGTTGATGGTGACGGGGCCGTCCTTCGCGTGCGCGCCCGCGTAGCGGATCGCGGTGTTCTTCGCGAGGATCGTGATGCCCTTCTCGCGCTCGAGCTCGTTGGAGTCCATCACGCGCTCGTCGTGCGTGTCGTGAGCGCCGAACGAGCCGGTCTGCGTGAGCATCGCGTCGACGAGGGTGGTCTTGCCGTGGTCGACGTGGGCGACGATCGCCACGTTGCGGAGGTCTGATCGCGCGGCGATCGGCATGCAGGGGCCTTCCGGTTGTCGGGAGTGTGCGACGAACGGCCGCGGCCGCCCAGTCTAGCGGGCGGCCGCGGCCGTGCGTCGTGGAGCCGGTCAGCTCGCCCGGCGGGACTCCCGGCGCTCGCGCTGCGCGATGGGGTCGGGCAGCGGCACGGCGGCGATCAGGCGCTGCGTGTAGGGGTCCTGCGGGTTGCGGAGGATCTGGTCGCGGGTCCCCTCCTCGACGATCCGGCCCTTGCGCATGACCGCGATGCGGTGCGCGAGCGAGTCGACGACGGCGAGGTCGTGGCTGATGAACAGGCACGCGAACTGCAGCTCCTGCTGGATGTGCGTGAGCAGCTCGAGGAACCGCGCCTGCACCGACACGTCGAGCGCGCTCGTCGGCTCGTCGGCGATGAGCACCTCGGGCGCGAGCGCGAGCGCGCGGGCGATGCCGACGCGCTGCTTCTGGCCGCCGGAGAGCTCGTGCGGGTAGCGGTTGCGGTACGAGGCGGGCAGCTCGACCGACTCGAGCAGCTCCTGCACGCGCCGGTCGAGCGCCTTCGCCTCGATTGGGTCGCCCGCGGCGCGGCGCGAGAGCAGGATCGGCTCGCCGATCGACTCGCCGATCGGCATGCGCGGGTTGAGCGACGACGACGGGTCCTGGAACACGATGCCGGTCTTCTCGCGCAGCGGCCGGAGGTCCTTCATCGAGGCCGCGGAGATGTCGTAGCCGGCCACCGACAGGGTGCCCGACGTGATCGGCAGCAGGCCGATCGCCGCGCGCCCGAGCGTCGTCTTGCCGGAGCCCGACTCGCCGACGAGCCCGACGATCTCGCCCGGGTAGACGGCGAGGTCGATGTCCTCGGCCGCGCGGAAGGCCGGCACGCGGCCGCGCTTCGGGTACTCGATCGTGACGTCGGTGAACTTGAGGATCGGCTCGACCGTCTCGGACACCTTCGACGCCTCGACCGCGCGGCCCGTCTGGTCCTCGTGCACGCCGAGGTACGGCACCGCCGCGAGGAGCTCCTTCGTGTACGGGTGCGACGGGCGCTGGAAGATGTCGAGCGACGTGCCGCGGTCGACCATCTCGCCGTTGCGCATGACGATGATGCGGTCCGAGAGGTCGGCGACGACGCCCATGTCGTGGGTGATGAGGATGACCGCCGAGTCGAGCTCGTCCTTGAGCTTGCGCATGAGGTCGAGCACCTCGGCCTGCACCGTCACGTCGAGGGCCGTGGTCGGCTCGTCGGCGATGAGCAGCGACGGGTCGCACGCGAGCGACTGCGCGATCATCGCGCGCTGCCGCTGACCGCCCGAGAGCTGGTGCGGGTACTTGTTGAACGCGGTCGGCGGGTCGGGGATCTCGACCTTCGCGATGAGCTCGATCGCGCGCTCCTTCGCGGCGTCGGGCGTCAGGTCGAAGTGGCTGCGGAGCGCCTCGACGATCTGGAAGCCGATCGTGTAGACGGGGTTCAGCGCCGTCATCGGCTCCTGGAAGATCACCGCGATCTCGTTGCCGCGGATGTGCCGCAGCTCGCGCAGCGGGATGCCGAGGATCTCGCGGCCCTTGAGCCGCACCGAGCCGCGCACGCGCGCGTTCGACGGCAGCAGGCTGATGAGCGCCATGGCCGTCGTCGACTTGCCCGAACCCGACTCGCCCACGATGGCGAGCACCTCTCCCGCGTGCACCTTGAAGGCGCCGTCCTTGACGGCCGGGTAGAACTTGCCGTCGACCCAGAAGTCGACGTTGAGGTCGCGTGCCTCGAGGATGACCTCGCGGTCGGCGACGGGGGCGGCTGCCGTGTCGGTCACGGGAGCTCCTCTCCTGCGGTGTTGAGCGACCAGTGCTGGTCGGCGAGGCGGTGCTCGTCTGCGAAACTGTGGAAGTGGCCTATCAGCGAGCGGTGTTCCGATCGTCCTTCGGCAGGGTGATCACGATCGTGATCGCGGTCCTCATGGGGCTGGCCCTCGTGAGCGCGCTGCTCGCCGATGACCCCCTCGCGAACCTCTGGGTGCTGCCGTGGCCCCTGCTCGGCGCCGCGGTGACGTGGGCCTTCATGTGGCGGCCGCGCGTGACGGTCGACGCCGAGGGCATCGAGATCCGGAACCCCTTCACCGACTGGCACGTGCCGTGGGGCGCCGTCAAGCGCATCGACACCAAGTGGGCCCTCGAGCTCACGCTCGACCGGGGCACGGTGACCGCGTGGGCCGCGCCCGCGCCGAGCCGCTACGGCATCGCTCGCATCACGCGCGAGGACATCCGCCTCGCGCGCGAGTCGAGCACGGTCGGCGGCGCGATCCGCCCCGGCGACTCGGTGCACAGCGTGTCGGGAGCGGCCGCCCACGTGACGCGCACCCACTGGGAGGAGCTGCGGGACGAGGGCCTCCTGGACGACCGCGAGACGGCGACGCGCGCGTGGCACCTGCCCGCGATCGCCGCCGTGGCGACGACCGCGGTCCTCGCCGCAGCGGGCCTGCTCCTGCGCTGAGAGCACGTCAGTCCCGATCGGTCGGGCCACGGTCGCCCGCGGTGTCGCCCGCCACGCGCGGCGGCCGCGAGTCCGCCCCCGGCGCCTGGCCCGCGAGCGGCACCTCGGCGTCCTGCAGCACCGCGGACGCGCTCATGGTGTCCTCGGCCTCGCGACCGCGCAGCGCGGCCGCGTCGGCCGCCGCGACGTCGGCCTTCTGCATGGCGCGCTCCGAGGGCATCCGCTTCTGGCGCGGGTCGAACGCGTCGCGCAGGCCGTCGCCGATGAAGTTGATGCAGAGGGCGATCGTGATGATGAACAGGCCGGGCCACCAGAACAGCCAGGGCCGCGTCTGGAACGCCTGCTGGTTCTGGCTGATGATCAGGCCGAGCGACGTGTCGGGCGCCTGCACGCCGTAGCCGAGGTACGACAGGCCCGTCTCGGCCAGGATCGCGCCCGCCATGAGCAGCGTCGTGTTGACGATGATGACGCCCATCGCGTTCGGCAGGATGTGCTTGAAGATGATCCGGCCGTTCGAGGCGCCGGCGACGCGCGCGGCGTCGACGAACTCCCGCTCGCGGAGCGTCAGGAACTCGCCGCGCACGAGGCGCGCGAGCCCCGTCCAGGAGAAGAGGCCGAGCACGAGCGCGAGGATGAAGGCGCCGAGCTTGCCGAAGGTCACGCCGATGACCGCGCCGATCACGATGAACGGGATCGTGATGATCACGTCGGTGAAGCGCATGAGCACCGAGTCGACCCAGCCGCGGAAGAAGCCCGACAGCGCGCCGATGACGATGCCGATCGTCGCGCCGATGAGGCCGACCATCACCATGACCATGAGCGACTGCTGCGTGCCGCGCATGACGAGGGCGAACAGGTCCTTGCCGATGTCGTCCTGGCCGAACGGGTGCTCCCACGAGGGCACGCCGCCGTTGATGGGGCGCGGGTTCTGGGTCCAGTCCCACTGCCACCAGCCGGGGATGCGGATGGGACCGGCGGAGATGCCGACGGACGTGAAGGCGAGGAGGACGATGAGCGCGAGCACGATCATCGAGATCACGGCGCCCCAGTGGCGGAAGAAGCGCTTCCGGACGATCTGGCCCTGGCTGAGGCCCTCGATCTCCTTGAGCTCGAGGTTGGCCTCGGCGTCGGTGATCTGGGGGCCGGCGGGCTGGGCGGGAAGGTTCGTGGTCATCAGCTCACCCGGATCCGGGGGTCGAGGGCCGCGTAGGCGATGTCGGCCAGCAGGTTGAACAGGAGTGCGAGCGCGCCGGTGACGAGGAAGAACGCCATCACCGGGTTCGGGTCGGTGCGGTCGAGGCCGTTCTGGAACATCGAGCCCATGCCCGTCCAGCCGAACACGCGCTCGGTGATGACGGCGCCGCCGATGATGCCGGCGATGTCGAACGCGACGATCGTGGTGATCGGGATGAGCGCGTTCCGGAACGCGTGCCGCACGATGACGGTGCGCTCGGTGAGGCCCTTCGCCCGCGCGGTGCGGATGTAGTCCTGGTTGAGCACCTCGAGCAGGCTCGCGCGGGTGTAGCGCGTGTAGCCGGCGAACGAGATGACCATGAGCGCGATCGACGGCAGCAGCATGTGCGTGAACGCATCGACGCCCTGGACGAAGAACGACGAGTTCGCGAACCCGGGGTTCGACGCGCCGATCGTCGCGATCGGGCGGCCGCGGACGAAGCCGGCGCTCGAGTAGGCGCTCCACAGCTGCATGTGGCGGTCGATCACCATGATCCCGAACACCAGGAACCCGGTCCACGCGGCGATCTTGCGGTTGGTCGCCTTGTTGTCGGCGCCGAAGAAGTGGCCCACGGCGACGCCGAACAGGATCACCGCGACGAAGCACGCGATCATGATCCAGCCGTTCATCGGCACGACCTGCGGGTTGAACAGGTAGTAGTTCACCGGGTAGTACAGCGCCACTCCGAGCGCGGCCATGCCGAGCGCGATGAAGAGCGAGCGCCGGTTGCGGAGGCCCGCGAGGATCGCGGTGACGAGCAGGGCGACCGTGAGGTTGAGCGCGGCGATCGCGAGCAGCGAGAAGTCGAGGCCGAACACGATGAAGCGGGGGTTCAGGAACCAGCCGGAGGCGCTCATGTACCAGAGCAGCCCGCCGCCGGCCGCGAACGCGAGCACGAAGGTCAGCGCCTTGCGCTTCGGGTCGCCCGGCAGCACGGCCATCCAGAAGAGGCCGGAGACGATCGCGACGAGCAGGATCACCCACCAGTGGAGCTGGGCGCCGGTCTGGAACCAGTCGTTCGCGCCGATCGCGAGGAACTGCTTGAGCAGCACCGCGAACCAGAAGATCGGCAGGGAGTAGAAGAGGAAGGAGACGAACGTCACGCCGTAGTCGTACGCGGAGTACTGGCGGAGGGCCGTCGTGATGCCGATGATGATGCCGAGGATGATCGCGAGCACGGTCGCGATGGTCACGAGGCGCAGGGTCTGGTCCATCGAGTTGAGCAGCACGTCGAGCACGGGCTGCTGCTGGACCGTCATGCCGAAGTCGCACTGGCCGATGAAGCAGCCCGCGATGCCGCCGAGCCAGATGAAGTAGCGCAGCGGCGGCGGCACGTCGAGGTGCAGCAGGCGGATGCGCGCCTCGATGAGCTGCGCGGTGTTCGGGGTCTGGACGCCGCGGAGATCCTCCAGCGGGTCGCCCGAGAGCGCCACCATGTTGTACATGAGGAAGGTCGCGGCGAGCAGGATGAGCACGGCCGCGATCAGGCGCCTGACGATGAATGTCGCCACCGGTTCGCCTCCTTGTGTTCCGGTTGGGGTTGGAGCCGTCGTCGCTGCACCAGCGGAGCGTGACGGACGAGTTCATGCGAGAGGCGCCGGGCCAGGCGGCCCGGCGCCTCTCTGCCTGAAAGCCACATCACACTAGCAGTGGATGAGCCCTCGGGCGTTGCAGGGGATCAGCCCTCCGAGATGTTCGTCTCGGTCGGGGTCCAGTCCCACACGTTCCAGAAGATCGTCGGCGCGAGCGGCGACGAGTCGACACCCGAGATGCGGTCGGAGAACGCCGTGACCTCGGGGAACTGGAAGATGGTGATGCCGAACGCGTCCTCGACGAGGATGCGGTCGATCTCCTTGAGGAGCTCGAGCTGGCGCTCCTCATCGACGGTCACGTTGAGCTCCTTGATGACCTCGTCCATCTCGGGGTTCGAGTAGTAGGAGAGGTTGTTGATGCCGCCGGTCTCGAAGTTCGGGCCGACCGAGGCGACGCCGAGCGACGTCGACTGCCAGCCGAACAGCGAGGCGTCGTAGACGCCGGGGGCACCGAGCAGGCCGCCCCACTCGGGCGACGAGCAGTCGGTGACCGACCAGCCGGCCTGCGCGGCCGACTCGCGGATGAGCTCGAACTCCGACACGCGGCGCGGGTTCGTCGAGGCGAAGAGGAGGCAGACCTCGGTGCCCTCGGCGAGGCCGGCCTGCTCGCGCAGCGCCGTGGCCTGCTCGATGTCGACCTCGGAGTACATGTCGAGGATGCCCGAGCCCTCGACCGACTCGTCGTAGCCCTCGGCGCCGGGGACGAACACGGCCGAGTTGCGGACCGTGGCCTCCGGGTTGAGCGGCTTGATGAGGCGGTCGACGATCTCCTGGCGCGGGATCGTCAGCAGGAACGACTGGCGGGCCTCGAGCGTCGAGAAGACGCCCGGGTTCTTCGACTGGTCGAACTGCAGGTCGACGTGCTCGTACGTCGCGCCCTCGCCGAAGTTGACCGTGATGCCCTCGGTGCCCTCGAGGGCGGCGCGGACGTCAGGGGTGGCCTGCGGCTGGATGACGTCGACGTCGCCGTTCTGGAGCGCCGTCACCGCAGCCATGGCGTCGGTGATGAAGCGGACCGTGATGGTCTCGACCTGCGGCTGGTGGTCGCCGACGTAGTTCTCGTTGGCCTGCAGCGTGATGTACTGGTCGGCGACGAAGTCGGTGATCTGGTACGGGCCGTTGGCCGTGAGGATCGACGTGTCGGACGGCATCTCGGTGAAGTTGAACGTGGTGTTCCACGCCGACGCGAGCTGGCCGATGACCTCGGTGTCGCCGTTCTGGATGGCGTCGAGCACGGCCTGCTTCGCCTCGGTGGCGTCTTCGATGCCGAGCGCCTGCTGCGCGATGACGTGCGCCGGCAGCGGCGACGAGAAGGCGAGCTCCCAGTCGACGTAGAAGTCGGAGTACGTCATGAGGATGCCGCGGCCGTCCTCGTTGACCTCCGGCGTGTCGCGGACGAGGCCGAGGCCCGAGTCCGGCGTCGCGCCCGAGTCGAAGAAGACGGTGCCCTCGGGGAACTCGGTGGTGAACTCACCGGTCTCCGGGTCCTGGAACTCCTCGGCCTCGAAGCCCTCGGTGTTGAAGGCGCCCGACAGCGCGGCCCAGTGCAGCAGCATGTCGGCGGCGTCCACGGGGACCTCGTCGCTCCACTGCGTCTCTTCGTTGATCGTGTACTGGACCTGCAGCGGGTCCTCCGAGACCAGCTCGTACGTGCCGAACGACTCGTCGCGCTGGAGCTCGGGGGTGTTGTCGTAGTAGTTGAACCCCGAGTAGGTCATGTAGTTGATGTTGTTGTTCGCCGTCGCGTTGCCGAACGACGTGTTGCCGTTGGCCGAGTAGAACGGCTGGTTCCACGCGACGGTGATCGACGTGCCCTCGACGATCTCCGCTCCTGGCGCCTGGGTAGGCGTGCAAGCGGAGAGGACGAGAGCTCCCGTCGCGAGCAGCGCGCCGCCCGCGACGAATCGCTTGATCCTCAATGTTCCTCCTGTGCAAGGTGAGCGCGCGGCCAGACAGCCGCAGTGCTCTGGATGAGTGCCACCATAGGCCCGCGTCCGGGGCGGATCGGCGTCGGACACCGGATCGTTACCAACTCGTGCACAAGCGCGATCCTGGCGCGAGCGGCGCCCTCGGCGCTCGGTTCGTGCGCCGAGGCTGTCCGGACGCCCGCTCGGCGCCGCCTACGCTGGGCTCGTGACCCTCCGCTCCCGCCCCCGCTCGCAGCGCCGGCTCCGGTGGGAGGTCGCGATCGTGCTGCTGCTCTCGCTCGGCGGGAGCGCGCTGTGGTCGGTGCTGCAGTTCGCCGACGTCTCCACGCGGTCGGCGCCGATCGGCGACCAGACGGTCGCGCTCAACCCGGCGCGGTCCGACCGCGAGTGGCTCGACCTCGCGTACCAGCTCACCGGCATCGTCCTCGACCTCGTGCCGGTCGCGCTCGTGTGCTGGCTGCTGTGGCGCGCGCGGCCGCCCCGGCTCGGCGCGCTCGGGATCGACGCGGCGCGGCCGGTGCGCGACGGCCTGGCGGGGCTCGCGCTCGTGGCGGTGATCGGTGTCCCGGGGCTCGCCCTCTACCTCGCGGGACGCGCGCTCGGGCTCACGGTGAACGTCGTGCCCTCGCCGCTCGACGCGCACTGGTTCACCGTGCCCGTGCTGCTCCTCTCCGCGCTCCGCGCCGGCCTCACGGAGGAGGTCATCGTCGTCGGGTACCTCTTCGATCGGCTGCGCCGGCTCGGCTGGGGCACGTGGCCGATCATCGTGGCCGCGGCGCTGCTGCGGGGCGTGTACCACCTCTACCAGGGCGTGCCGGCGCTGCTCGGCAACGTCGCGATGGGCCTGCTGTTCGGCTGGCTCTACGCCCGCACCGGGCGGCTCGTGCCGCTCATCGTCGCCCACGTCCTCATCGACGTCGCCGTGTTCGTCGGCTACCCGTGGGCGTACGGCGCGTTCCCGGCGCTGTTCCCGCGCTGAGCTGCTCCGCGCAGCGCGAGCCCGCGCGCTGCGGGCGCTCAGGGCGTCGCGGCCTGCTCGTCGAGGCCCCACTCCCACGCGTTCCAGGTGAGGGATGCGGCTCCGGGCCGGGGCGCGACGCCCTGCAGGCCCGCGGCGCTCACCGTGAGCAGCTGCGGCTCGACGAGCGGGAGCGCGAGCGCGTCGGCGACGAGCGACGCCTCGATCTCGAGGAGCGTCTGCTCGAGCGCATCCGGGTCGCCGGTCGAGAGCGCCTCGTCGAGCAGCGCCTCCCGCTCGGGGTCCACGTCGCCGCTGAGCCCGCCGTCGCGCCAGCGCTCGACGACCGCGGCGGCATCGGCGGGCGCCTCGACGCGGTGCAGCACCGCGTTCCAGTCGTCCTGCGCGAGCCCGGCCGCGAGGTCGTCGACGCCGCAGTCGACGACGAGCCAGCCGGCCTCGGCCGCCTGCGCGGCCATGGCCGGCAGCGCGGCCCCGGCGAACGCATCCGCCCGGTCGTAGCGCACGCACACCGGCGTGCCGCCGGGGATGCCCATCGAGGCGCGCTGCGCGCCCGCCGCCTCCGGGTCGCGGCTGCCGAGCGAGGCGGCGAGACCGACGTCCTCGACCGCGTAGTCGTGCAGCCGGGTGCCCGAGCGGAAGAGCACCGCGTCGACGACGGTCGACTCCTCGGCCCGCTCGCCGAGCGCCGCCTCCGCGAGGGCGCGCCGGTCGATCGAGCGCAGCAGCGACGTGCGCGCCTCGGTCGACTGCAGCGGCGCGCGGTCGGCGCGGAGCGTGAGCTGCCAGCGGGTGCCGTCGCCGCGCTCTGCGAGGG
>NZ_JANQCH010000179.1 GCF_024723325.1 Agrococcus sp. HG114 | reverse complement strand
GCGCGACCGCGATGCTCGACGTCTCCGACGGCCTCGCGCTCGACGCCGCGCGGGTGAGCCGCGCATCCGCCGCCCGCATCGCGCTCGACGGCGGCGCCGTCGACGCGCTCGCCCGGCGCCTCGGGGTCGAGCGCGACGCGGTGCTCTTCGGCGGCGAGGACCACGCGCTGCTCGTCACGCTGCCGGCGGACATCGAGCTGCCGGCGGCGGTCGAGGGCGCCCCGCTCACCCAGCTGGGCTCTGTCGAGCAGGGCGCCGGGGTCACCCTCGACGGCGAGCCGCTCGAGCCGCGCGGCTGGGACCCCTACCGAGCCTGACCCTGTCCCGCCGGAGCGGTCGACCGGGCGGCGCGCGATCGACCGGGCCGACGAGCCGAGCGCCCGCGCCGCGTCAGCGGTCGGTGAGGGAGCCCGAGGTCGCGAGGTAGTGCAGCGTCGTGTCGCCGTAGTCGCGCGTGCGCTCGAGCACGAGGTCGCCCGGCAGGTCGAGCTCGCCCGAGCGCCGCGCCTGCTCGACGACGACGACCGCGGGGTGCACGAGCAGCGGTGCGAGCGTCTGCAGCACGCCGCTGAGCGCCGCTTGCGGCAGGTCGTACGGCGGGTCGATGAACACGAGGTCGAAGCGCCGCCCCGCGCGCTGCAGGTACTGCGCGACCGCGACCTGCTCGACGAGCGCGCGCACCGCGCCGGCCTTCGCGACCGCCTCGGCGTTGCGCTCGGCGACCTTCGCCGCCGCCCGGTCGCGCTCGACGAGCACGACAGCCTCCGCGCCGCGGCTCGCCGCCTCGAGCCCGAGCGCGCCAGAGCCCGCGAACAGGTCGAGCACGAGCGCGCCGTCGCACAGGCTCCGCGCGTCGAGGGCGCTGAAGATCGCCTCCCGCACCCGCTCGGAGGTCGGCCGCGTGCCCCGCAGCGGCACGTGCAGCCGCACGCCGCCGGCGAGGCCCCCGATGATGCGCGTCACCCCGCAATCCTCCCGCATGCCGCTCGGGCGTCCGCCGAGCGGACCATCCGGCACCGGGGCACGGCGGATGCGCGGCCCGCGTCGGCCGCACCGCCTACCCTGGGCGGGTGGTGACGAAGGCGGCGGGCGGGGCGCTCCCCGAGGGGCTCGACCGGCCGCTCGAGCGGCTGCTCGGCAAGGCGCAGGCGGGGAAGCTGCAGCGCGCGTTCGGCATGGAGACCGTCGGCGACCTCGTCTGGCACCTCCCGCGCCGCTACGCGAAGCGCGGCGAGCTCACCGAGCTGCGCAGCCTCGTGCCCGGCGAGCACGTCACCGTGGTGGCGAAGGTCAGGGGCGTCGAGACCCGCGACCTGCAGCGCGACGCGAAGGGCCGGCCGCGCAGCCTCACGAGCATCACGATCACCGACGGCACGAGCGAGCTCGAGCTCGCGTTCTTCAACCAGGCGTGGCGCAAGGCCGAGCTGCACCAGGGCGTGACGGCGCTGTTCTCGGGCGTCGTCGGCGACTACAAGGGCAAGCGGCAGCTCACGCACCCCGACTACGAGCTCTTCGACGAGGCCGAGGGCGTCGACGCCGAGCAGTGGGCGCAGCAGCCCGTGCCGATCTACCCCGCGACGCAGGCGATCGCGACGACGAAGCTCCAGCACCTCGTCGCGCAGGCGCTCGACTCGCTCGGCGAGGTGCGCGACCCCGTGCCCGCCGACGTGCGCCGCGAGCACGGGCTCATGCCGCTCCTCGACGCGCTCCGCATGGTGCACCAGCCGAAGGTCGAGCAGGACGCCTACCGCGCCCGCCACACGCTCGCGTGGCACGAGGCGTTCCTGCTGCAGACCTACCTGCTCGCGACGCGCGACTGGTTCGACACCCTGCCGACCCAGCCGCGGCATCCGGGCGCCCTGCTCGAGCGCTTCGACCGCAGCCTGCCGTGGCAGCTGACCGACGACCAGCGCGCCGCGGGCGACGCGATCGCCGCCGACCTCGCGAGCGGCACCGCGATGCACCGGCTCGTGCAGGGCGAGGTCGGCTCGGGCAAGACGGTCGTCGCGACGCGCGCGATGCTCACGGTCGCGGAGTCGGGCGGGCAGGCGGCGCTGCTCGCGCCCACCGAGGTGCTCGCGGTGCAGCACCTGCGCTCGATCGTGCGCTCGCTCGGGCCGGAGCTCGCCGCCGAGCTGCAGCCGACCCTGCTCACCGGGCAGATGACGACCGCCGACCGCAAGCGCGCGGCGCTCGCGATCGCGGCGGGCTCGGCCCGCATCGTCGTCGGCACGCACGCGCTGCTGAGCGAGCGGACGACGTTCGCCGAGCTCGCGCTCGTCGTCGTCGACGAGCAGCACCGCTTCGGCGTCGCCCAGCGGGAGGCGCTCCGCGCGAAGGGCACGCACCCGCACACGCTCGTGCTCACCGCGACGCCCATCCCGCGCACGATCGCGATGACGGCGTTCGGCGACCTCGACGTGTCGACCATCCGGTCGCTGCCGGCGGGCCGCAGCCCGATCCAGACGTTCGTGGTCGACCCCGTCGAGCGGCCAGGCCACTTCGCGCGCGTGTGGGAGCGGATGCGCGAGGAGCTCGACGCCGGCCGGCAGGCGTTCGTCGTGTGCCCGGCGATCTCGCCCGGCAGGCTCGAGGGCATCGACCGCGGCGACGACGAGGCGGATGCGTCGGCGGGCGCGAGGCCGCTCCCGCCGGTCGACGACGTGGTCACGACCCTCGAGCGGCTGCGGCAGCACCCGGCGCTGCGCGACAGGGTGCTCGCGCAGCTCACGGGCGCCGACACGACCGAGCAGAAGGACGCGGTCATGCGCGCGTTCCGCGATCGCGAGATCGACGTGCTCGTCGCGACCACGGTCATCGAGGTCGGCGTCGACGTGCCGAACGCGACGATGATGGTCGTGCTCTCCGCCGACCGGTTCGGGGTGTCGCAGCTGCACCAGCTGCGCGGCCGCGTCGGGCGCGGGGAGCACGCGGCGCTCTGCATGCTCGTGTCGGCCGTCGACCCCGAGAGCCCCGCGCGCATCCGCCTCGACGCCGTCGCGAGCACGCTCGACGGGTTCGAGCTCGCCGAGGTCGACCTCGAGCAGCGCGGCGAGGGCGACGTGCTCGGCGCCGCGCAGTCGGGCGGCCGGAGCGGCCTGCGCGTGCTGCGCGTCGCGCGCGACGGCCGCATCATCGAGGCGGCCCGCGCCGCCGCCCGCGCCGTGCTCGACGCCGACCCGAAGCTGCTCGCGAACCCCGCGCTCCGGCTCGCGGTCGACCAG
>NZ_JANQCH010000178.1 GCF_024723325.1 Agrococcus sp. HG114 | reverse complement strand
CGGCCGGCGTCGCCTGAGCCCACGCATGCCTCGGGGCTCCCGCGAGGGGCCGCAACGCCACGACATGGCGCTAGCGTGACTGCCATGGCAGAGGCGACGGCGCCGCGGCGCGTACTGGTGCTGGGCGGCACCCGGTGGCTCGGGCACCGGATCGCGCTGGGCCACCTCGCGCGCGGCGCCGAGGTCACGTGCCTCGCGCGCGGCGAGGGCGGGCCGGTGCCCGAGGGCGCGCGGCTCGTCGCGCGCGACCGAGGCGAGGCGGATGCGTACGGCGGGCTCGCGGGGGAGTGGGACGAGGTCGTCGACGTCACCCGGCTGCCCTCCCACGCGCGCGGCGCGCTCGACGCGCTCGCCGAGCGCGCGGCGCACTGGACGTTCGTCTCCTCCGTGTCGGCGCAGCGGCTCGAGGCGCCCGTCGGCGCTGACGAGGACGACGACCTCGTCCCGGAGGACGAGTCGGGCGAGGAGTACGGGGGAGCGAAGGCGTGGATCGAGCGGGTCGCGCGCGAGCGCCTCGGCGACCGGCTGGCCGTCGTGCGCCCGGGCCTCATCGGCGGTCCCGGCGACGCGAGCGACCGCTTCGGGCACTGGGTCGCGCGCCTCGCGCTCGCGGGCGACGGGCCGGTGCTCATCCCCGAGCGCGACCAGCCGACCCAGACGATCCACGTCGGCGACCTGTCCCGCTTCATCGTCGAGCGCGCCCCCGCGCTCCGCGGCACTGTGAACGCCGTCGGCGCCGAGCGGCGGCTGCACGAGCTCATCCATCTCGCCCGCAGCATCGCCGGGCACACGGGAGCGCTCGTCCGGGCGACCGACGAGCAGCTCGAGGCCGCCGACGTGGGGCACTGGATGGGCCCGCGAGCCCTGCCCCTCACGCTTCCCCGAGCGCTCGCCTCGCACGCGCAGCGCTCGAGCGCGCGCTACCTCGCGGCGGGCGGCGAGCACCGGCCGCTCGAGCCCATGCTCGCCGACGCGCTCGAGGATGAGCGCGCGCGGGGCCTCGATCGTGCGTCTCCCAACAGGCTCTCGCGCGCCGACGAGCTCGCGGTCATCGATTCGCTAGCCTCGACGCATGGCTGAAGAGCACCTCCTCGACGAGCTCGAGCTGCTCGAGCAGCAGCCGCTCGACGAGCGCGCCGACCAGCTCGCCCGCATCCACGACCGGCTGCAGGCGGAGCTGGGAGCGGTGCGTGGCTGACGAGACCCGCCTCGACCAGGCGCTCGTCGAGCGCGGGCTCGCGCGCAGCCGCAGCCAGGCGCAGCAGCGCATCGCCGCCGGGCTCGTCTCCGTCGACGGCCGCGGGGTCGTGAAGGCGAGCCTCAAGGTCGCCGCCGGCGCCGAGATCACGATCGCCGGCGGCGACGCGTGGGTGTCGCGCGCCGCCCACAAGCTCCTCGCCGCCCTCGACGCGTTCGGCGTGGATGCGACGGGGCGCGTCGCGCTCGACGCCGGCGCGTCGACGGGCGGCTTCACCCAGGTGCTCCTCGCGCGCGGCGCGAGCCACGTGACCGCGCTCGACGTCGGCCACGGGCAGTTCCAGCTCGACGTCGACGCGCTGCCGATCACGCTGCTCGAGGGGCGCAACGTGCGCGACCTCGAGCCGCGCTCGCTCGATCCGGCGCCGACCCTCGTCACCGCCGATCTCTCGTTCATCTCGCTCACGCTCGCGATCGGCCCGCTCGCGGGCGTCGCAGCCCCCGGCGCCGACGTCATCGTGCTGATCAAGCCGCAGTTCGAGGTGGGCCGGACCGGCGTGCGCGAGGGGATCGTGACGGATCCCGCGCTGCGCGCGCAGGCGATCGAGCAGGTGCTGTGGGCCGCGTGGGATGCCGGCCTCGGGACCGCCGGCCTCCTCCGCAGCCCGATCCTCGGCGCGCGCGGGAACCACGAGTACCTCGCGTACCTCTCGGCGACCGCGGGATCCAATCCGACAGAATGGCTCGAGGAGTCCGTCGGGCTGGCGAAGGAGACGCGGTGAGCGAGGCGAGCGAGGTGCGCGAGCGCCGGTTCCTGCTCGCGTTCCACCCCGGCCGCGCGGAGGCGGTCGAGAGCGCCGTGGCGATCGCGAAGCGGCTGCTCGCCGCGGGCGTCACGCCCGTCGTGCTCACGGAGGACCGGCCGGTGCTGCTCGACGCGGAGCCCGCGCTCACGGCCGTCGAGGCGTACGACCGCTCGGGCGCGCTCGACGTCGAGCTCATCATGACCCTGGGCGGCGACGGCACGATCCTCCGCGCCGCCGAGCTGCAGCGCGAGCTCGACGCGCCGCTGCTCGGCATCAACCTCGGGCACGTGGGCTTCCTCGCCGAGGCCGAGGTCGCCGAGTCCGCCGAGGTCGTGGAGCGCGCGCTGCTGCGCGACTACGAGGTCGAGCAGCGCCTCACGCTGTGCGTGCGCGTCTTCCGGGATGACGAGCTCGTGCACCAGACCTGGGCGGTGAACGAGGCGGCGATCGAGAAGTCGGGCTCCGGACGCATGATCACCACCCTGCTCGAGATCGACGGGCGGCCGATCTCCTCGTTCGGCACCGACGCGGTGCTCCTGTCGACGCCCACGGGATCGACCGCCTACTCGTTCTCCGCCGGCGGCCCGATCGTGTGGCCGACCGCCGAGGTGCTGCTGCTCGTGCCGCTCGGCGCGCACGCGCTCTTCACGCGGCCGCTCGTGGTCGCGCCGACGTCGCGGCTCACCGTCACGATCGCCGACGACTCGACGCATCCGGCGGTGCTGTGGTGCGACTCGCGGCGCTCCTTCGACCTCCCCCAGGGGTCCCGGGTCGAGGCGACGCGCGACGCGATGCCGCTGCGCCTCGCCCGCCTGTCGGAGGCGCCGTTCGCCGACCGGCTCGTCGCCAAGTTCCACCTGCCGGTGGAGGGCTTCCGGCGGAAGCGCCCGTGAGCCGCCTCGACGAGCTCACGATCCGCTCGCTCGGCGTGATCGACGAGGCCCGCGTGCCGTTCGGCGCCGGCTTCACCGCGATCACCGGCGAGACGGGCGCGGGCAAGACGATGGTCGTGCAGGCGCTCGCGCTCCTGCGCGGCGAGCGCGCCGACGCGGGCGTCATCCGCTCCGGCGAGGAGCGCGCCGCGGTGCAGGGCGTGTGGCTCGTCGACGACGCGGATGCGGTGGCGATCGTCGAGGACGCCGGCGGCAGCGTCGACGACGGCGAGCTCATCCTCGGTCGGGCCCTCTCGCGCACGCCCGACAGCACCGCGCGCTCGCGCGCCCAGGCGGGCGGCGCCGCCGTGCCCGCCGGGCTGCTGCGCGAGCTCGCCGACCGGCTCGTCGC
>NZ_JANQCH010000177.1 GCF_024723325.1 Agrococcus sp. HG114 | reverse complement strand
GCGCCGGGGCGACCGGCCGCCGCCGCGCTCGGGCAGCGGCGGCAGCGCAGGATCGAGCAGCCACGCGTCGAGCAGCGCGTCGAGCGAGCGGCCGGCGACCTGCTCGGCGAGCCGCCGGAAGTCGTCCGTGTCCGCGGTCGACGCCGCATTGCGGGCCGCCCACTCGTGCAGCAGCTCGAAGAATCGCACGTCGCCGAGCTCGATGCGCAGCGCGTGCACAAGCAGCGCGCCGCGCTTGTAGATGCGGTCGTCGAACATGCGCTCGGGGCCCGGGTCCCCGAGCACGAGGTCCTGCGGCAGCGCCGCGAGTCTCCGGTGGTGCAGCGCCGCGAGCTCGTCGGCGCTCTCGCGCCCCGACGCATCCGACCACAGCCACTCGGCGTAGCACGCGAGCCCCTCGTTGAGCCAGATGTGCTGCCACGAGCGCACGCCCACGCTGTTGCCGAACCACTGGTGCGCGAGCTCGTGCGCGATGAGCCGCTCCTCGCCGCCGCGCCCGTCGATGTGGTTCGCGCCGAACACCGCCGCCGCGTGCGACTCGAGGGGGATCTCGAGCTCGTCGGGCGTCACGACGACGGTGTAGTCGTCGAACGGGTAGGGGCCGAAGCGATCGACGAAGCAGTCGAGCATCGCCGGCAGCGGCGCGAGGTCGGCGCGCACGCGCCGCTCGAGCGCCGCCGGGTGGTAGGCGACGAGCCGCACGTCGCTGTGCGTGCGCGAGCGGCGCACGTAGCGGCCGATGTGCACGGTCGTGAGGTACGTCGCGGTCGGCGTGCGGCACTCGAACGTGCGGGTGGTGCGGCCAGACGACGTCGACTCGTCGACGAGCACGCCCGTCGCGACGACGCGGTAGGGCTGCTCGGCGGTGACGCGGATGCGGTAGGTCGCCTTGTTCGAGGGCCGGTCGTTGCACGGGAACCACGAGGGCGAGCCCGTGGGCTGCGACGCGACGATGACGCCGTCCTCGAGCTCCTCCCAGCCGACGAGGCCCCAGCTCGAGCGGCGCGGCGCGGGGGAGCCCGCGTAGGCGACCTCGAGCTCGAACGCCGTGCCCGCGGGGATGGGCGCCGGCGGCTGCAGCACGAGCCGCGCGCCGCGCTGCACCGGTCGCACGCGCTCGCCGTCGATGCTCGCGCGGCTCGCCCGGAGGCCCGCGAGGTCGAGCTCGATCGCCGCGAGCTCGACCTCGGCCCGCCCGGCGATGCGCGCGACGCCGTCGAGCCGGTTCGTCGCGACCCGGTAGTCGATCGCGAGGTCGTAGTGGGTCGCGCTCCAGCGGACGTCGCCCGAGGTGGGCACGTACGCGTCGCCGCCGACGGGCGCGCCCCTCGTGGCCTGCCCTCCGCCCTTGCGCCCGCCGCCGCTCACGCGGTCACCGCGTGGTAGTCGGCGAAGACGACCTCGCGCCACGGGCCGATGGGGTTGCCGCTCCAGCGGCTGCGGTCCGGCACGAGCTCGCCCCGCATCACGAGCGACGCGGGACCGACGGTCGCGTGCTCGCCGATCGCCGCGGCAGGCAGGATGACGCTGTGCGGGCCGAGCGTCGCGCCGCGCTCGAGCGTGACGCCGTCGATCGACATCATGCGGTCGTGGAAGAGGTGCGTCTGGACGACGCAGCCGCGGTTGACGGCGGATGCGTCGCCGAGCGTGACGAGGTCGGCCTCGGGCAGCCAGTACGTCTCGATCCACGCGCCGTGCCCGATGCGCGCGCCGAGGCTGCGCAGCCACCACACGAGGGCGGGGCTCCCCGCCGCGGACTGCGCGAACCACGGGGCCGCGACCATCTCGGTGAAGGTGTCGGCGACCTCGCTCCGCCACACGAACGACGACCAGAGCGGATGCTCGGCGGGCCGGATGCGCTGCACGAGCGCCCACTTCGCGAGGGTCGAGACGGCCGCGGCAACCGCGCCCGCGGCGAGCAGCACGAGCCCGCTCGAGAGCGCCGCACCGATCGCGCCCCACGCGTCGAAGGCGGCGAGCAGGGCCAGCTGCACGGCGAGGCCGATCGCCGCGGTCACGACGACCGGCACGATCCGGCACAGCTCCCATGCGGCGCGCGCGAGGCGCAGGCGCAGCGGCGGGTCGAACGTGCGCGCGGCGTCGACCTCCACCGGTGTCCGGCGAAGCCGCACAGGCGGCGAGCCGAGCCACGACGAGCCCTTCTTCGACGAGCGGGGCGCCGCCGAGAGCACGGCCACGAGCGAGTCGTTCGGGATGCGCAGGCCCGCGCCCGCCATCCCGGAGTTGCCGAGGAACGCGCGCTCGCCGATCTCGGCGTGCGCGATGCGCACCCAGCCCCCGCCGAGCTCGTACGAGGCGACGAGCGTGTCGTCGGCGAGGAACGCGCCCGAGTGCACCGTCGTCATCTTCGGCACGAGCAGCACGGTCGAGATCTCCGCACCGCGGCCGACGCGCGCGCCGAGCAGCCGCAGCCACGCGGGCGTGATGAGCGAGGCGTAGAGCGGGAAGAGCATCGTGCGCGACAGGTCGAGCACGCGCTCGATCGCCCACACCCGCAGCCCGTTCGCGCTGTGCACCGGGACGTCGCCCTCGGTCATGCCGATCGAGAGCACGCGCACCGTCGCGACGACGAGCACGGCGAGGGCGAGCGCCGCGACGAGCGTCGCCGGCACGAGGGCGCCGAAGGCGGCGCGCACGACGTCGGCGAGCGTCGCCGAGCCCGCGACCGCGCCCGCGACCACAGCGAGGCCGGCGGCGAGCGCCGCGATGGGCAGCAGCGACAGGCCGATCGCCGCGAGGCCGTACGCCCAGCTCCAGCCGGTCGTGCGCGCCGGTCGGGCGGCGGGCCACCACGGCTTCGCCGCGCCGATCCGCCGCGCGGGGGACCCGGCCCAGCGCTCACCCGCGCGCACCCGGCCGAAGACCGCCGAGCCCGGCATGACGACGGCGTCCTTGCCGATGCGGGTGCCGGGCGCGAGCGTCGAGCGCGCCCCGATCGTCGAGCGCGCCCCGATGCGGATCGCGCCGATGCGCACGACATCGCCGTCGATCCAGTAGCCGCTCAGGTCGACCTCGGGCTCGATCGCGGCGCCCTTCCCGACGCGCAGCATGCCGGTGACCGGGGGCACCGAGTGCAGGTCGACGTCGTCGCCGATCCGAGCGCCGAGGGCGCGCGCGTAGAGCGTCACCCACGGGGCGCCCGCGAGGCTCACGGCGCCCGACTGCTGCGCGATCTGCTCCGCGAGCCACAGCCGCAGGTGCACGCTGCCGCCGCGCGGGTGGTCGCCCGCCTCGACGCCCCGCAGCAGCAGCCGCGCGGCGACGACCGCGATCGCCATCCGCCCGAACGGCGTCGCGAACAGCGCGAGGCCGGCGACGAGCAGCCACCCGTCGGCGCTCGGGAGCGCCGCGAAGCCGGGCAGCGGGGCGAGCAGCGTGCTCACGGTGAGCGCGAGCAGCAGCCACCGCATGCCGCCGAGCATGAGGAGCGGCACGGTGAGCAGCACCTGGATCCACTGCGTGTCGCGCGGCGTGCGCGCGACGACGTGCGTCGAGACCGCCTCGGGCTCCGAGCCGCGGGATCGCGCGCCGAGCTCGGCCGCCATCGCGCCGAGCCGCGGGTACGCGTAGACGTCGGCGACCGTGAACTCCGGCGAGCGCGCGCGGATGCGAGTCACGAGCTG
>NZ_JANQCH010000176.1 GCF_024723325.1 Agrococcus sp. HG114 | reverse complement strand
GCCTGGCGGCGTCGTCGACGGCGGTGCGCACCGCCGATCGCCCGCGGCCGAGGTGCGAGCGCAGGCTCGCCGCGACCTCGGGCTCGAGCGCGGGGTCCTCCGCGCGCCAGCGGCGCCCGTCGACGACGATCCAGCGCCCGTCCTCCGTGCGCTCGGCTCCCGCCACGGGCTCAGCCGCGCCGCTCGATCGGGATGTGGCGCACCTTCTGCGGCACGGCCACGAGCCCGACGCGCACGGTGAGCATGCCGTCCTCGTACACGGCGGTGATGTCGTCGGCGTCCGCGCCCTGCGGCAGCCGGATCGCCCGCGCGAGCGCGCCGTACCGGAACTCGGAGCGCTGCTTCTCCCGCCGGTCCGGGTGCCGCTCGGCGTGGATCGTGAGCGTGCCGCCCTCGACCTTCACGTCGATGTCGCGCGCGGGGTCGAGCCCCGGCAGCTCGGCGTGCACGACGAACGCGTCGTCCTCGATGAGCTCCTCGACCCGGATGCCGGGCAGCGGGCCCTTGCCGTCCCAGCCCCCGAGCAGGGCGAACGCATCCACCCATTCCGTGAACGGCGGGAACACCGGGTACTTGCGGGTGGCGTCGGTGCTCATCGCGGCTCCCTCCGTCGCCGTCGGTCGTGTGCTCCGTGTCTACTCCGCTTCGACACCGGTCTCAATGGCGAGGGGCGGATGCGCGGCGCGGCACCGCCGGACCGGTGGCGGCGCGCGGCGGCGCCGTGGTTCGATCGGTGCATGACCGACACCGAGCCCTCGCGGGTCGTGCAGGCGAGCCGCATCATCGCCGCACCGGCCGACGCCATCTTCGAGCAGATCGCCGACCCCGCCAGGCAGCCCGCGTGGGACGGGAACGACAACCTCCGCTCGGCGCCCGAGGGGCAGCGCGTGCGCGCGGTGGGAGACGTCTTCTCGATGACGCTCTCGCAGGGCGCGGTGCGCGAGAACCACGTCGTCGAGTTCGAGGAGGGGCGCCGCATCGCGTGGAAGCCGGCCGAGGTCGGCACGCCGCCCATCGGGCACCTGTGGCGGTGGGAGCTCGAGCCCGAGGACGGCGGCACGCGCGTCACCCACACGTACGACTGGACCGAGCTGCACGACGAGCGCCGGCTCGAGCGGGCGCGCAGCACGCGGCCGGCGAACCTGCTCGCCTCGATCGATCGGCTCGCGCAGCTCGTCGAGGCCTGACGCTCGGCGCAGCACCCGAGGCCGCTCGGCGCACGACCCGCGCGCGAGCGAGGTCCCGCGCGGTCTCCGAGCGCATCCAGGCGATGAACCGGTAGCATTGCCGTGGCGACAGCGCGCCGGACACCGCCGGAGCCGCGAAGCGGCCCCGCCCGTGCACTCCAGCAGCCGTCGCCGGCTCGACGAGCGAGACCGATCGGTCGGTGCTCGCCGAAGCCCGTCAACCTCGGGGCCCGCATCGCCGGTCCCGCCTCGAACGGAGGACATGTGGCAGACGCCGCAACCATCGATGCGCCGGACACCGACGCATCCGCGGTCGACCTCGACGCGCCCCTGGCCGTCGACGACACCGCCGCGCAGCAGCCGGCCGCCCGCGACCGCGACGCGCTCATCCCGCAGCTCGCGCGCGCCGTGCGCCAGGTCGAGGCAGGCGTCAAGCGCGGCGCCGCCTCGCGCTCGACGCGCGTGAAGCTCCAGGTCGTCGCGATGCTCGCGCGCGAGGAGCGCGCCCGCGTGCGCGCCGACACCGCGCTCACCGACGCCCAGCGGGCCGAGGACCTCAAGCGCCTCGACGGCATCGCCGTCATCCTCGCGAAGGCCGCGAGCCGTGAGCCCACGCTCCTGCCGCTGCTCGGCGATGGCGCGCCCATCACCGACGCGGTGCGGGAGCGCAAGCGCGAGATGCTCGCCGCCGCCGGCATCGAGGAGGCGCCCGAGCCGCAGTCGGCGCCCGAGCCCGAGCAGACCGAGCCGCAGGTGCCGCAGGTCGTGCCGCCGTCGGTGCGCCGCGTCGCGCTCGCGAACCCCTTCCTCGAGCCCGACCTCACGCACGTGCGCCGCAAGCCCGAGCGCGACCGCCTCGCGGGCTTCGACCTGCTCTCGCCGCTCTACCTCTCGTTCGAGGTCGCCGCCGACGGCAAGCCGGCGTGCATGCCGCTGCCCGAGCCCAAGCGCCACATCGCGCCGGGCGGCAAGGAGCTCATGCACCACCAGGCGCAGCTCGTGCAGGCGGCCCGCGACGGGCACCGCACGTTCCTGCTCGCCGACGAGCCGGGCCTCGGCAAGACCGCGCAGGCGCTGCTCGCGGCGCAGGCCGCGGACGCGTTCCCGCTGCTCGTCGTCGCGCCGAGCGTCGTGAAGATCAACTGGGCGCGCGAGACCGAGCGCTGGGTGCCCGGCCGCCGCGCCGCCGTGCTGCAGGGCGACGGCGACACGCTCGACGCCTTCGCCGACGTCGTCGTCGTCAACTACGAGGTGCTCGACCGGCACATCGGGTGGCTCGAGCGCTTCAACTTCCGCGGCATGGTCGTCGACGAGGCGCACTTCATCAAGAACACGCGCTCGAAGCGCTCGCGCCACGTGCTGCAGATCGCCGCGGCGCTCCGCGAGCGCATCGGCAACCCGCTGCTCATGGCGCTCACCGGCACGCCGCTCATCAACGACATCGAGGACTTCGGGGCGATCTGGCGCTTCCTCGGCTGGATCGACCACAAGGAGCCGAACGCCCGGCTCACCGACGAGCTCGAGCAGATCGGGCTCACGCCCATGGACCGCGGCTTCTACCCCGCGGCGCGCCGGGCCGTGATCGACATGGGGATCGTGCGCCGTCGCAAGATCGACGTCGCCTCCGACATCCCCGCCCGCCGGATCGCCGACATCCCCGTCGAGCTCGACGAGGCGTCGGTGCGCTCGATCCGCGCCGCCGAGCGCGAGCTCGTCGAGCGCATGCTGCGGCGCTACGACGCGGCGATGGAGCAGCGCTCCGCCGATGCGCGCGACGACTCACGGGTCGACGACGAGCTCGTGCGCCGCATCGCCCGCAGCGAGGTCGAGACGCAGGAGGGCGGCACGGGCGAGAACGTCTTCGCGCTCGCGCGCCGCATCGGCCGCGCGAAGGCCGAGCTCGCCGCCGACTACGCGGGCCAGCTCGCGCACTCGGTCGGCAAGGTCGTCTTCTTCGCGAAGCACATCGACGTCCTCGACGCGGCGGAGCAGACGCTCGCGAAGGCCGGGATCAAGACGGTCTCGATCCGCGGCGACCAGACGCCCACGCAGCGGCAGGCGGCGATCGACGCGTTCACGAACGACGACTCGGTGCAGGTGATCGTGTGCTCGCTCATGGCGGCGGGCGTGGGCGTCAACCTGCAGAGGGCCGCCGACATGGTGCTCGCCGAGCTCTCGTGGACGGACGCCGAGCAGACGCAGGCGATCGACCGCATCCACCGCATCGGGCAGTCGATGCCGGTCACCGTGTGGCGGATCCTCGCCGCGCAGACGATCGACACCCGCATCGCCGAGCTGCTCGACACCAAGGCCGGCATGGTCGGCCGTGCGATCGACGGTGCGGTGGGCGACGAGCCGACGAGCACCGACCTGCGCCTCGAGGCGGTCGCGGGCATGCTGCACGACGCGGTCGCGGCGCGCCTCGGCCGCTGACGAGCGACCCCGCCCGGCCGTCCCGGCCGCGGCGGGGTGCGCCGCGCC
>NZ_JANQCH010000175.1 GCF_024723325.1 Agrococcus sp. HG114 | reverse complement strand
GGCGGGGGGAACGGCCTCGCACGCGCGTGAGCGCGACCCCGGCGAGGCACACGAGCCCGCCGACGAGCGCGAGCGGCGGCGGGACCTCGCCGAGGAGCGGCCACGCCGCGGCCGTCGCGATGACCGGCACGAGGTAGGAGGTCGTCACGAGCCGCCCCGCGCTCATCCGGCCGAGCGCGTACGCCCACGCGAGGAAGGCGAGCGCGGTCGGCACCACGCCGAGGTAGACGACGCCGGCCGTGGCCGCCGGGGGAGCGGTCGCGAGCTGCGCGGCGAGCTCGCCGACCCACGGCACGCTGCCCAGCGTGCCGATCGCGACGCCGATGAACGTCACCTGCAGGCCGGGCAGCCGGCGCAGCAGCGGCTTCTGCAGCAGCACGGCGATCGCGTAGGTCACGGCGGCGAGCAGCGCGAGCAGCACGCCCGCGAGGCTCAGCGACCCCGTGGCCGTCGCCGCCCCGATGAGCGCGACGCCGGCGAACGCGACCCCGGCGCCCACGATGAGCCAGCGCGGGAAGCCCTCGCCCAGCAGAGCGCCCGCGACGAGCGCGACGATGAGCGGCGCGACGTTGACGAGCAGGGCCGCCGTGCCGGGATCGAGCTCGTGCTCGGCCGCGTTGAGCGCGAGGTTGTAGACGAGGAACCAGGAGAGGCCGAACGCCCCCAGCAGCACCCACTCGCGACGCGTGGGCCGCACCCAGCCGCCGCGCGCGAGCTGCACCGCGCCCAGCACGGCGACGGCCACGGCGAGGCGGCCGAGCGTGAGCGGGCCGGGCGCGAAGTCGTCGGCGACCGCGCGGATGACGAGGAACGCGGACGCCCACGCGAGCAGCGCGAGCGCGATCGCGGCGGGGAGGAGGATGCGCTCGCGCGCGGGGGAGGCCATGGGCCGAACCTACGCGCGACGGAGGCGGCGCACGAGCCGCAGCACCGTCGCGGGCGCGCAAGATCCCGCCAGCAGGGCTCCGCTCAGAGCAGCACCTGCATCGGCTCGAGCAGCCAGTTGTGCACGCCGCCGCGCAGCCAGTCGCGCAGCATCGCGTTGAAGTGGCGCACGTCCTCGACGTTCCACACGTGGTGCATGCCCGGCGCGGTGCGCGTCTGCGCGTGCGGGACGGCGTCGCGCAGCGCGTCGAGCGACTCCGCCATGACCGCCGGCTCGAGCTCGCCCGCGACCAGCAGCATCCGCCCCCGGTAGTCGGCGAGGCCGTCGGGGATGCCTCCCGCGTAGACCTCGTCGAGCATCGCCTTCGCGGTGCTCCGGCGCACCGAGACACCGTGCTCGACGTAGAGCTCGTGGGAGTCCTTCGGCAGGCCGAACGCGAGCGCCTGGCCGCGCCAGAACCACCGCTGGTTCCAGAGTGCGAGCTGCAGCGCCGAGGTCGCCCGCGCGGCGCCGCCGACGGGCGTCACGGCCGCGCCGCTCGTGAGCACCGACGCGACGAGCTCCGGGTGGCGCGCGGCGAGGTGGAGCGCGAGGACTCCGCCGAGCGAGAGCCCGACGACGTCGACCGGGCCCTCGGCGCCGAGCATGCGGATGCGCGCGGCGATGTCGTCGGCCGCGCCCGGCAGCCCGGGCCAGTCCTCGTCGACGCGTGCGCCGAACCCGGGGAGGTGCGGCGTGAGGGCGAGCCGGTCGCGCACGGCGACCAGCTGCGGCTCCCACATCCAGTTCGCGACGTTCCCGCCGTGCAGCAGCACGACGGGGCGATGCCGGCCGGGGACCTCCGGTCGGTGGACTTCGGGGAATGCGGTCATGCTGGGGTGCTCCGGGGATCGAGCCGTTCGGGCTCCGTGGGGCGGAGCCCGTCGGGGGACGTGGCGAGGCGCGGCGTTCGACGCGCGGGCTGTGGGACGGGGTCGGGACGTGCGGCGCCTCTGGGAAGGCGGGCTGCACGCGGTCGGCGATCGCGCCGCAGCCGGCGCCCGAGCAGGGCGCCGGCTGCGCACGGGCGCAGGTCAGGCGCCGCGCGGCGCGTCGGGGTCGTAGCCCTCGGCGGGATTCTCCTGGATGCTCTCGCCGAGCTCCGGGTCGGGCTCGCGCGTGCCCGAGCCCGCGCCGTCGAGCCCCTCGTCGACGACGGGCTCGTCGGGGGTGCGGCTCGTGCGCTGCGCGGGGTCCTGCTCGCCGGGGGCGTGCGGCTGCTCGTCGGACATGATCGGCTCCTCCATCCGCGCGGCAGCGGTGCCGCGCAAGCCCGACCGTACGCGGTCAGGCTGCGGGCGCGCCATGCCGACCGCGCGCCGCCGCGCCGCTGCGCTCGCCCGGTCGGCACGCGAGCCGGCGGCTCAGACGCCGACGGCGGTGCGCACGCGCTCCGCGGCACCGCTGCTCGAGCCGTGGGCGCGAGCGGCGTCGATGCGCGCGGCGGCGAGCGACTCGGCCGCAGCGAGCGGCGTGATCCCGCGCTCGCGCGCGCTCGCGAGCACGCCCCGGACCGTGTCGCCGATGCCGGTGAGGCGCTCCGCGATCGCGGGCCACTCCTGCCCGTGCGCCATCCCCTCGAGGTGGATGACGCCGCCGGCGTTCACGACGAAGTCGGGCGCGTAGACGATGCCGCGCTGCATGAGGCGCTCGGCTCCGGAGTGGTCGTCGAGCGGATTGTTCGCGGGCCCGACGACGGCGCGCACGGGCAGCGCGTCGATCGCCTGGTCGGTGAGGATGCCGCCGAGCCCGGCCGGCACGAGCACGTCGGCCGGGGTGGTGAGGGCGGCCTCCGGCGAGATCCACTGCGCGCCGAGCTCATCCGCGAGCTCCCGCTTCCGGCCGTCGATGTCGGTGACGATGAGGCGTGCGCCGTGACCGGCGAGCATGCGCGCGAGGCGGCTCCCGACCTGGCCGAGGCCCGAGATCACGAACGAGCGCCCCTCGATCTCGCCCGAGCCGAACGCCTCCTCGAGCGTCGGCGCGATCGCCGAGAACACGCCGAGCGCCGTCGCGCCCGCGGGCTCGCCCGCGCCGCCGCTCTCGGCGGGGAGGCCGACGACGTGCTCGGTGCGCTCGCGCACGACGAGCATGTCGTGCTCGGTGGTGCCGACGTCCTCCGCGGTGCGGTAGCGGCCGTCGAGCGCCTCCACGAGGTCGCCGAGGTCGAGCAGGGCGGCGCGGCGGCGAGCGGCGTCGAGCGTCGTGCCCATCGGGAGCGCGATGACCGACTTCCCGCCGCCGGCGTCGAGGCCGGCAGCGGCGTTCTTCAGCGTCATCGCCGCGGAGAGCCGCAGGGCGTCGGCCTGGCCGTCGGCCCAGGTCGGGTAGGTCCACATCCGGCAGCCGCCCAGTGCTGGGCCGAGCACGCTCGAGTGGAGTGCGACGGTGATGACGAGTCCGCTGCGGGCGCCCATGGAGGTCAGGACGCGCTCGTGCGTGAACTCAGGGATTGCGCTCATGGCGGCTCTCCTCATTGAGTGCCGGCGCCGTCGTGGCGCCGTGGGTGGTCGCCGCGGATCGCGCGGCTCCCAGCATGATGGTGCGGATGCGCGGCGCGCGCAAGTGAGCACGACGCGGTTGCGCGCGGTGCGCAAACGGCACCGCCCGCGCGACCGCTGAGTGGTCGGGGCGACCGACGCGCTCGAGCCGGCACCCCGCACGGGGCGCCGGTTCGAGCGCTCAGGTCAGCGCCGGTCGTCGTCGACGATGTCGACGCCGTCGTCCTCGACGACGATCTCCTCGCGCTGCACGGGCACCTGGATCGTCTGCATCTCGGTGACGATGCGGCGGCGCAGGCGGGGCC
>NZ_JANQCH010000174.1 GCF_024723325.1 Agrococcus sp. HG114 | reverse complement strand
CTCGTCGGCGCCGCGCTCGCGCTCGGCGCCTGCGCGGCGGGCGGCGAGGCGCCCCGGGCCCCGACCCCGTCGGCCGAGCCGGCGGCGGATGCGCGGGTGCTGCTCGAGATCGTGCAGCTGCGCGGCGACGTCACGAGCGGGCACATCGAGCTGCGGGTCACGAACGAGGGCGACGAGCTGCTCGAGGTGACGCGCGCGGTCTACGAGTCGACGCGCTGGAGCGCGCCGATGGTGCGCGACGACGACGCGCGGATCCCGGCGGGCGCGCGCCGGAACCTGCGCCTGCAGCTGCCGCGGGCCGTGTGCGGCGCGGGGCCGCTCGAGCACCGCGCGGTCGTCGAGCTCGCCGACGGGCGCCGCCTCGAGGGGGCGCCCGAGGATCCGCTCGGGCAGCTCGAGCGCCTCGACGACGCCGAGTGCGACCTGCGCGCGTTCGAGCGCGACGTCGCCGCCGTCGCGTGGCTCGAGCCGGCGATCCCGGCGGACGGCTCCGGTCCCGCGGTCGTGCGGCTCGAGCTCGCGCCGGTCGCGCGGGCCCAGGGGGAGGCGGGCACGATCGCCGCGGTCGACGCGACGGCCCTGCTCGCGCCGCTCGACGCATCCGGCACCCGCACCGAGTCGCTGCCCGTCGGCGCGGCCCTCGAGCCGGGCGCGCCGCCGAGCGTGGTCGAGGTGCCGCTCGTGCCCGGGCGCTGCGACCTGCACGCGGTCGCCGAGGACAAGCAGGGCACGCTCTTCCGCATCCGCGCGACGCGCGGCGGCGAGCCGGTCGACCTGCTGCTGCCGAGCCCCGACGCGCAGCGCGACGCGCTGCTCGACTGGGTCGTGGCGCGGTGCGCCGTGCTCGGCTGATCAGTCGCGCGCGCGGCTCGAGGGCTCCGGCTCGCCCGTGTCGCCCGCGCGGTCGCGCGTCGCGCGCAGGTCGATGCGCGAGGTGCCCACCTCGTCGCCCGCCTTCCACTCGTCCCAGCCCGGCTGGCCCGCCATGAACGCCTCGACCTCGTCGCGCGTCGCCTCGAGGCGCGGGTCGTGCCGCAGGTAGTGGCGCGTCTCGCGCGCGACGAGCCCCGACAGCAGCAGCAGGCCGATGAGGTTCGGGAGCGCCATGAGGCCGTTCGCGATGTCGGAGAAGGTCCAGACGAGCTCGAGCTCGACCGTGCAGCCGATGAGCACCACGAGCGAGAAGAGCACGCGGAACGGCATGACGAGGCGGCGCCCGAAGAGCCGCTCGACGTTGCGCTCGCCGTAGTACGACCAGCCGAGGATCGTCGAGTACGCGAACATCACGAGCCCGATCGTGACGAGCCAGTGGCCCCACTCGCCCGGGAGCCCCGAGCTGAAGGCCTCGCCCGTCATGAGCGCGGCGCTGATCTGCTCGCCGGCCTCGTCGACGTCGTCCCACACCCCGGTCACGATGATCGTGAGCCCGGTGATGCTCACGACGATGAGCGTGTCGATGAAGGTCTGGGTCATCGAGACGAGGCCCTGCCGCACCGGGTGGGTCGTGCGGGCGGCGGCCGCCGCGATCGCCGCCGACCCGAGCCCCGACTCGTTCGAGAACAGGCCGCGCGCGACGCCCATCTGCACGGCGACGATGATCGCCGAGCCCGCGAAGCCGCCGACCGCGGCCGTGCCCGTGAACGCATCCGTCAGCACCTCGGCGAGCGCGGCGGGCAGCGCGGTGACGTTCGCGGCGAGGATGTACAGGCCGCCGAGCACGTAGAAGACGATCATGATCGGCACGAAGGCGGCCGTCACGCGGCCGATCGACTTGATGCCGCCGACGAGCACGACGAGCGTGAGGCCCGCGAGCACGATCCCGGTGACCCACGTCGGCACGCCCCAGCTGAACTCGACGTTCGAGGCGATCGAGTTGCCCTGCGTCATGTTGCCGATGCCGAAGCACGCGATGACGGTGAAGATCGCGAACGAGACCGCGAGCACCTCGCCGAGCCTGCCGCGGATGCCGCGGCGCAGGTAGTGCTGCGGGCCGCCGGACTTCTCGCCCGCCTCGTCGGTCGTCCGGAAGCGCACGGCGAGGTAGGCCTCGGTGTACTTCGACGCCATGCCGACGAGGCCCGTGACCCACATCCAGAACAGCGCGCCCGGGCCGCCGATGCCGATCGCGGTCGCGACGCCGACGATGTTGCCGGTGCCGACCGTCGCGGCGAGCGCCGTCGTGAGCGCCTGGAACTGCGAGATGTCGCCCTCCGCGCCGTCGTCGCTGCGGCGCAGCAGCCCGAGCCGCAGGCCCGCGCCGAGCTTCAAGAACTGCAGGCCGCCGAGCCGGATCGTGAGGTAGAGGCCGGTGCCCACGAGCAGCGGGATGAGCAGCCACGGGCCCCAGATGATGCCGCTGATGGCGTCGAGGATGGCTTGCAGCGGCGTCAGGTCCATGGTCTCTTCTCGGTCTCGTCGTGCTCGGGCCCGGATCCGTCGCGCGGCATCCGCGAGCGACCCTACCGGGACGGCGGCGTCGCTCCCGCATCCGCGAGCGGCCGGACCGTGAGCGTCTGCGCCGCGTCGCCGACGTGGCCGAGCGCGTCGTGCAGCGCGGTGCGGGTCGTGCCCTGCCCGCTCGGCCCGAAGACGACGGTCGTGTCGAACCCCACCCACGGCCCCTCGGGCTGGCGGTGCAGGTGGATCGTCAGATCGAGGTTGGGGAACATCCACGCGTCGGGCCGCTCGCGCACGGCGATGCCGTTCGCGCCGTCCACGAGCCCGATCCAGCGGGCGAGCGGGCTCACGGCCTCGCCCGAGACGAGCGGATGCGCGGTGCGCTGCCACGCTCGGTTCCGGCCGGGCACGCCGTCGCCCGCCACGCGCAGCTCGACCGACCGCACGTAGCCGCCGCCCCACTCGGCGGCGAACGCGGCGGGCTGCATCGCCTCGGGCGCAGCGAGCGGCGCAGCCTCGCCGCCGGCGACGCGCGCGGTGTCGACGGGCACGCTGTGCCACGCGCGGGCGACGGCGACGTCGCGGCCGGCGATGGCCGCGGTGGCCTCGGTGAGCTCGATCGTCCGGCCCGGTCGCCGGGTCGCGACCCGGATCGCGACGTCGTCGAACGCGAGCAGGCCCAGGATGTCGAAGACGATGCGGCCGAGCAGCAGGGGAGGGGCGCCCGCGGCGGCGCGGTGCCGCTCGATCGCGTGCGCGAGGAGGCCGCCGAGGGGCGCGAAGTGGATCTCGCCGTCCTGCCACGCGCCTCCGGCGAGCTCGCTCGGCCGGTAGCGGCCGTCGCCGAGCGCGGTGAAGTAGGGATGCGCGGTGGAGGGCATGCGACGACGGTAGCCGCTCGCGCGCGCCGGCCCGGGGAGCGTCGCCGCTACGCGCCCTCGGGCGGGTGCAGCAGCAGGTCGGCGAGGTCGTCGAGGTAGCGCTCGAGCGGCACCGGGGCGTCGGCGCCCCAGCGCACGAGGGCCCGGCCCTCGCGCACGGTGAGCGGCCCAGCCGCGCCGATGAGCGCCTCGTCGAGCGGGATGGGCGAGACGCCGTGGTTCACCGTCTCGCCGAGGGGGAAGCCGCCGTGGAGGGCCGCGGCCCGGTAGGCGCGGCGCTGCTCGACGGACGCCGAGTGGAACTGCGGACGGCCGGGCTCGGTCACGCGCGTCGAGATGCCCGTGCGCCACACGGAGCCGTCGCGCTCGAGCAGGAGCGCGCCGAGCCGCCACGCGCGCCCGAGCGGCCGCATGGTCGGCCGGCGGGCGATGCCGAGCAGCGGCTTCGGCACGACGTGCTCGGCGAGCGCCTCGTCGCGCGCGCGGGCCTCGGCGAGGC
>NZ_JANQCH010000173.1 GCF_024723325.1 Agrococcus sp. HG114 | reverse complement strand
AGCCCGACGCGCGCTGGCAGCGCCCCGACGATGCTCGCTGAGCCGCAGCCGACGAGGGCGTTCCGATGAGCGGGACGGACGCGTCCCGTCGGCCCGGCCGGCTCGGCGTCGGCATCATCGGCGCGGGCCGGGTCGGCCCGGTGCTCGGGGCGGCGCTCGCCGGGGCGGGGCACGCGATCGTCGGCATCGTCGCGACCGGCGACGACGCGATCGAGCGCGCCCAGGCGGTGCTGCCCGGTGTGGCGCTGCTCGACACGCCGACGCTCGTCGAGCGCAGCGAGCTCGTGCTGCTCGCGGTGCCGAGCGCCGAGCTGCCCGCGCTCGTCGCGGGCCTCGCCGCGACCGGCGCGTGGCAGCCCGGCCAGCTCGTCGTGCACACGGCGCCCGAGCACGGCGTCGAGGTGCTGCGGCCGGCGGTCGAGCGCGGCGCGATCCCGATCGCGCTCCACCCGGCGATGACGTTCACCGGCACGTCGCTCGACCTCGGCCGGCTCCTCGAGTCGACGGTCGCCGTCACCGCGCCCGCGGCCGTGCTGCCGATCGGCCAGGCGCTCGCGGTCGAGATGGGCGCCGAGCCGATCGTCGTCGCGGAGGCCGACCGCCCGGCGTACGCCGAGGCGATCGCCGCCGCGCGGGACTTCGCCGACGGCATCGTCGCGCAGGCCATGCGGCAGCTGCACGAGCTCGGCGTCGAGCGGCCGGGCCGCGTCCTCGGCGGCGTCGTCCGCTCGGCGGTCGAGACCGCCCTCGCGCGCTACCCCGATCCGCCGATCGAGCCCTGACGCTCCGCCGTCGCTCGACCGGTTCCGCCGCTGCCGAGCCGACCATCCGGCCAGCCGGGCACCCAGCCGGTCGAGCGACGAGCTACTGGCCGTGGTCGGCGAGGCGGAGGCCCGCGCGGCGAGCGCCGACCCGCCGCCGCCTATCCTGGCGTGGTGCCCGCACCCATCCGGACCCTGACCACCGTCGACGAGGCGCGCGCGCTCGTGCGCGAAGCGCGGCAGGCAGGCCGGCGCGTCGCGCTCGTGCCGACGATGGGCGCGCTCCATGCCGGGCACGCGGCGCTCGTGCGCACGGCGCTCGAGGAGGCCGATCTCGTGATCGCCTCGATCTTCGTCAACCCGATGCAGTTCGGCCCGCACGAGGATCTCGACCGCTACCCCCGCACGCCCGACGCCGACCTCGCCGCGCTCGCGGACCTCGGGGTGACTGCGGCCTTCATGCCGACGGTCGACGAGATGTACCCCGACGGCGGCCGCTCCGCGACGCTCGTGACCGCCGGCCACCTCGGCACCGTGCTCGAGGGCCGCAGCCGCCCCGGCCACTTCGACGGCGTGCTCACCGTCGTGACGAAGCTGCTCTCGATCGTCACGCCCGACGTCGCCGTCTTCGGCGAGAAGGACGGCCAGCAGCTCTTCCTCGTGCGCCGCATGGTGCGCGACCTCGATCTGCCCGTGCGCGTCATCGGCGTGCCGACCGTGCGCGAGCCCGACGGCCTCGCGCTCTCGAGCCGCAACCGGCTGCTGCAGGCCGGCGAGCGCGACGACGCGCTCGCGCTCTCCCGCGCGCTCCGCGCCGCGGGCAAGGCCGCCGACCGCGGCGTCGAGGCGATGCTCGCCGCGGCGCAGGCGGTCTTCCAGGACGAGACGGGCGTGCGGCTCGACTACCTCGCCGTCGTCGACCCCCGCACGTTCCTCGGCGCATCCGACGACCACCACGGCCCCGTGCAGGTGCTCGTCGCCGCTCGCGTCGGCACCGTCCGGCTCATCGACAACGCCGTCTTCACGATCCCCTGACGAAGGGGCGGATGCGCGCCCGCGGCCGAGCGGGGCCCGCTCGGTAGGATCGTCAGTCGTGACCGAGACGCCGAACGCCCCCGCCGAGCCCGCCGTCGAGACCGCCGAGCACGAGCGCGCCGACTGGGTCTCGCGCCTCGCCGACGAGGTGGTCGCCGAGGCCGAGCGACGCGGCACGAAGCCGCTCGCCGCATCCGGCGTCTCGCCCTCGGGGCCGATCCACCTCGGCAACTTCCGCGAGGTCATGAGCCCGCACCTCGTCGTCGACGAGCTGCAGCGGCGCGGCATCGAGGCCGAGCACATCTTCAGCTGGGACGACTACGACCGCTTCCGCAAGGTGCCTGCGGGCATCGACGGGGTCGACGAGTCGTGGGCCGAGCACATCGGCAAGCCGCTCACGAGCGTGCCCGCCCCGCCCGGCAGCCAGCACGACTCGTGGGCCGCCCACTTCCGCAGCGCGGCCGAGGCCGCGTTCGCCGAGGCCGGCATCCGCTACCGCGGCATCAGCCAGACCGAGCAGTACCGCGCGGGCGCCTACACCGAGCAGATCCTGCACGCGATGCGCCACCGCCGCGAGATCGACGCGATCCTCGCGCAGTACCGCACGCTGCCCGCGGCGAAGGACGACGACGAGGAGCTGCAGCGCGCGCTCGCGGAGTCGTCGGGCGCCGCGAGCGAGGACGACGGCTCGGGCGGCGCGGAGTACTACCCGTACAAGCCGTACTGCACGAGCTGCGGCAAGGACCTCACGACGATCGAGGCGTACGACGACGACTCGACCGAGATGACCTACTCGTGCCAGTGCGGGCACCGCGAGACGGTGCTGCTGCGCGAGTTCCGCTCGGGCAAGCTCGTCTGGAAGGTCGACTGGCCGATGCGGTGGGCGTACGAGCGCGTCGTGTTCGAGCCGAGCGGGGTCGATCACCAGAGCCCCGGCTCGTCGTTCCAGGTCGGGCTCGAGCTCGCGCCGGTGTTCGGCTGGGAGCGACCGCTCGGGCCGATGTACGCGTTCGTCGGCTTCGGCGGCGCCGCGAAGATGTCGTCGTCGCGCGGCGGCGCCCCGACGCCCGCCGACGCGCTCGCCGTGATGGAGGCGCCCGTGCTGCGCTGGCTCTACGCGCGGCGCCGCATGAACCAGTCGTTCGACGTCGCCTTCGGCTCCGAGCTGCAGCGCACCTACGACGAGTGGGACGCCCTCGCGCGGAAGGCCGCCGCCGGCACCGCCCAGGCCGCCGAGCTCGCGGCCCTCGAGCGCGCGACGGCCACGGCGCACGAGCGGCTGCCCGAGACGCCGCGCCGCGTCGCCTACCGCACCCTCGCATCCGTCGTCGACATCACCTTCGGCGACGAGGCGCAGATCCTGCGGATCCTGCGCGGCCTCGACGCCGACTCTCCCGTCACCGGCCTCGACGAGCTGCGGCCGCGCCTCGACCGGGTCGAGGCGTGGGTCGCGACCCACATGCCCGCCGACGAGCACACGATCGTGCGCGCCGAGCCCGACCGCGCCGCGCTCGACGCGCTCACCGAGGGCGAGCGCGACGCGATCGCGCTGCTGCTCGACGGCGGCGGCGGCCTGCCGCCCATCGAGGAGGCGTGGACGCTCGACGGCCTCACCCACCAGGTGTACGGCGTCGCGAAGGTGCAGCGCGGCCTCGAGCCCGACGCGATCGTGAAGGGCGACAAGGAGCTCTCGAGCGCGCAGCGCGCGTTCTTCGCGCTGCTCTACCGACTGCTCGTCGGCCGCGACACGGGCCCGCGCATCCCGACGCTCCTGCTCGCGATCGGCCGCGAGCGCGTGCGCGAGCTGCTGACCTGACGCGGCCCTCGGCGTGCCCGGCCGGTAGGCTGGTCGCATGCCTGAGAGCTGGTGGGGGAACGCGATCTTCTCGCTCATCCCGACGATCGTGCTCGGGCTCATCTTCTGGATGGTGCTGCGCATGATCATCCGCGGCGACCGCACCGCGCGCCGCGAGTACGACCGCATCGAGGCCGAGGAGCGCGCGAAGGCCGGCCTGCCGCCGCGCGAGCGCAGCCGCCCCGCC
>NZ_JANQCH010000172.1 GCF_024723325.1 Agrococcus sp. HG114 | reverse complement strand
GCCACCGGCCGGCCCAGCATCGCCGCCGTCGCCGACCCCGAGCCGCCGAGCGAGGTCGTCGACCGCGCGCTCGAGCGTCGGATCCTCGCCGCGCGCGAGCCCCGCGAGCTCGAGCCGGCCGTCGACGGCCTTCACCCACATGCGCCGGCGCGGGATGAGCAGCGACGCGAGCAGCGCGAGGAACAGCACGACGGTGATCCAGAACACCGGCGTCTGCGTGTGGTCGACGTGCACCTCGATCACGCCGTAGCGCCGCACGTCCTCGAACGTGATCGTGCCGAGCCCGCCGGGGATGTCGAGCGTCTGGCCCGGGAAGAGCGTGAGCGCCTCCTGCCCCGAGTCGCCGCCGGCGATCTGCGTCATCGCGTCGGTCTCGAGCGCGTACACCGAGCGCGGGATCCCGGCGTCGAGCCGCAGGTCGCCCGTGAACGCCTGCAGCGACAGCACGGGGTTCGCGAGGTCGGGGTAGGCGGATGCGAGGGCGCCGGTCTCGAGCGACACCGCGGTCGGGTAGAAGAAGCCGCGCAGCCCCAGCTGCTCCTCGAGCCCGTCGGGCAGCTTGATGACGCCGAGGCTCGTCATGAGGTCGTCCTGCGCGAGGAACGGCGTGTACTGGTCGTAGACGACCTCGCCGGCGGCGTCGCGCACCGAGATGCGCGGCGCGTAGCCGTTCGAGATGAGGTAGAGGTCGGCGCCCGCGACCCGCAGCGGCTCGTTGACCTTGATCTGCGCCTCGCGCTCGGCGCCCTCCTCGGTCACGGTCACGAACGCGGTGAAGTCGAGCGGCGCCCCGACCGCGTCGGGGTTCTCGGTCTCGTACTCGACCGCGAGGTCGTCGAGCACGACGGCGAACGGCTCGAGCGAGCCGTCGTCGAACCACTGCCCCGACGAGAACGAGTCGTAGCTCGAGAGCGTGTTCGCGAACCCGCGCCCCTCGACGAGCAGCCGCTGCCCGTTGTAGCCGAAGCCCGAGCCGAGGCCGATGACGAGCAGCAGCGCGAGCATCGCGATGTGGAAGAGCAGGTTGCCGGTCTCGCGCAGGTAGCCGCGCTCGGCCGAGATCGAGTCGCCGTAGCGCGCGGTGCGGTAGCCGAGCCGGCGCAGCACCCGCTCCGCGCCGTCGAGGTCGGATGCGCCGCCCGGTACGGTCTGGAACCCGACGAGCCGCGACAGCCGCGCCGGGGTGCGCGGCGGCTGCGCGCGCATCGCCTTCCAGTGGTGGGCGAGCCGCGGCACGACGCATCCGACCAGGGACGTGAACAGCAGGATGTAGATCGCCGAGAACCACGGGCTCGAGTACACGTCGTGCAGCGAGAGCGCGTCGTAGAGCCAGACGAGGTCGGGGTTGTCGGCGCGCACCTGGATGACGCCGTTCGGGTCGCTCGAGCGCTGCGGCACGAGGCTGCCGGGGATCGCGGCGACCGCCAGCAGCAGCAGCAGCACGATCGCGGTGCGCATCGAGGTGAGCTGCCGCCACAGGAACCGCGCCCAGCCGCGCGCGTCGAGCGGCGGCTGCGCGGGCGCCTCGACCGAGTCGATGTGGTCGCCGGGCCGCTTGGGATCAGATGACGGTGACAACGCTCGCGATCCAACCCTGGAGCGACTGCATGATGGCGTTCCATGCACCGGTGACCATGAGCACGCCGATGGCGATGAGCATCGCGCCGCCCGCGATGTTGATGGGGCGGATGTGCCGGCGCATCCACGCGACGGCGCCGCCCGCCCAGCCGAGGCCGAGCGCGAGCAGCAGGAAGGGGATGCCGAGACCGAGCGCGTAGGCCAGGCCGAGGACCGCCCCCTGCCACGCGGAGCCGGTCGTGACCGTGAGCGCGCTGATCGCCGCGAGCGTCGGCCCGGAGCACGGGGTCCAGCCGAGCGCGAAGACGACGCCGACGACGGGCGCGGCCCAGAGCCCGCCGGCCTTGACCTGCTGCGGCTTCCAGATGCGCTGCAGGAACGAGAACTGCCCGACGAACACGAGCCCGAGCAGGATGAGCACCGCGCCGAGCACGCGCACGAGCGCGTCGCCGTGCTGCAGCAGGAACGAGCTCACCGCGCCCACGATCGCGTTGCCGAGCACGAACACGAGCGTGAAGCCGGCGATGAAGAGGGCGACGCCGCCCACGAGCCGGCGGCGGCCGCCGTCCTGCCCGCCGACGAGCGAGCCGACGAGGCCGAGGTAGCCGGGCACGAGCGGCAGGATGCACGGGCTCGCGAACGAGACGATTCCCGCGAGCAGCGCGATCGGCACCGACACGAGCAGCTGGCCGCTCAGCACCGCGCCGGCCGGGTCGAAGGCGGCGAGCGCCGGGGCGGCGGCGAGCGGCACGGCGGGCGCGAGCGCGAGGGCGGCGATGCTCACCGCGCGAGCTCCTCCTCGAGCAGGGTCGAGAGGATGCTCGTGTCGGAGACCGCGCCGGAGACGCGGGCGGCGACGCGGCCCTCCTTGTCGAGCACGAGGGTCGACGGCACCGCGTTGGGCGCGACGATGCCGGTGAACGCGAGCTGCGCCTCGGCGGTCGCGTCGTCGAGGATCGACGGGTACTCGATGCCGAACTGCTGCTCGAACGCGGTCGCCTGCGCGGCGCCGTCGCGCGTGTTGACGCCGAGGAAGTCGACCTCGTCGCCGAACTCGGCGTGGAGCTCCGCGAGCACGGGCGCCTCGATGCGGCACGGCGGGCACGCGGCGTACCAGAAGTTCACGAGCGTCACGCCGTCGAGCGACGCGGAGTCGAACTCGCCGCCGTCGGCGAGCGGGCCGCCGAACGCGCCCGGGGCCTGGCGCTCGCCCGGCGGCACCTCGGTGACGAAGCCGTCGCCGGCGATGTAGCCCGCGTCGCCGACCTGGGCGGCCACGCCGTCGGCGCTCGAGCAGCCCGCGAGCGCGAGCGCAGCGAGCGCGAGGGCGCCCACGCGCATCCGCCGCCGCACCGGACCCCGGCCGGCCCGGACGCCCACGCCGCTCACACCGCCCCCGCGTCGATCGCGTCGACCGCGGCCGCGGGCTCCGCGTAGCCGACCTCGACCATGCGGTCGCCCCGGCGCTCGAAGCTCGTGATCGACGACAGCTGGCAGCGGCGCTTGCGCGGGTCGTGCCACAGCGGTCGCCCGGCGAGCGCGAGGTGCGCGATCCAGATCGGCGACTGGTGGCTCACCATCACGATGTCGCCGTCGTCGTCCGACTCGTCGAGCTCGTCCCACGCGTCGTCCATCGCGGCGATCACCCGCTGCGCGATCGCGGTGTAGGGCTCGCCCCACGACGGGCGGAAGGGGTTGCGCACGAGCGGCCATGCCGACGGGTGGCGCAGTGCCCCGCTCGCCTCGAAGGTCTTGCCCTCGAACGCGTTCGTCGGCTCGATGATGCGGTGCTCGGTGCGCACCTCGAGCCCGAAGGCGCTCGCGAACGGCTCCGCCGACTCCTGCGCGCGCTCGAGCGGGCTCGCCGCGAGGCGCACGACGCGGCGGGCGTCGGGGCCGGTCGCGAGGTGCTGCGCCGCGAGCTCCGCCATGCGGTGCCCGCGCTCCGAGAGCAGGAAGCCCGGCATGCGGCCGTAGAGCACGCGCCCCGGGTTGTGCACCTCGCCATGGCGCACGAGATGGAGGCGGCGGGCGGGCATGCGGGCCATCGTACCGAGCGACCCTATGGACGATCCCACCCGGCAGGATGGAGGCGTGCCCCTCCTCGTGCCGCTCGTGCTCGCGCTGCTGATCGCGGCGGGCGCGAGCATGCTGTGGGTGTGGGCGCGCTACGTCGCGCACCGCCGCCACGGCGGCACCGCCGCGCTCGGCGTCGTCGCGCTCGCGGCCGCCGGCGTGTGGCTGCTCGTCGCGTCCGACGGGGCGGATGCGCCGGTGC
>NZ_JANQCH010000171.1 GCF_024723325.1 Agrococcus sp. HG114 | reverse complement strand
CGCCGAGCCTCGCAGGGTCGCCGCGTGGCGGCAGCGGCTCGAGGGGCTGCGCACCCGCCCGAGCGCGAGCCGCGCATGATCGACGACGTCATCGACGTCGTGCTCGAGGTCATCGGCTCGATCGACCCCTGGCTGCGCACGCTCGTCGCGCTCGTCGCGATGCTCCTCGAGACGAGCGTGCTGCTCGGACTGCTCGTGCCCGGCGACACGATCGTCGTGATCGCCGCGCTCGCGGTCGAGGAGTGGCCGTGGTGGCTCGCGCTCATCGGCGCGACCGTGCTCGGCGCCGTCGCGGGCGAGACGGTCGGCTACGCGATCGGCCGGTGGCTCGGCCCCGCGATCGACCGGCTGCTCGAGCGGCGCTGGCCCTCGGCGTCGCGGCGCTGGCGCCGCACCGAGCACTACCTCGCGCGGCGCGGCGGGATCGCGATCTTCCTCTCGCGCTTCCTGCCCGTCGCGCACTCGCTCGTGCCGCTCATCGTGGGCGCCTCGGCCATGCCCTACCGGCGCTTCATGGCGTGGACGCTGCCGGCATGCCTGCTGTGGGCGACGGCGTACTCGACGGCCGGCTGGCTCGCCGGCGGCACCTACCGCGAGCTCGCCGACGAGCTGCACGGCGCCGGCTACGCCCTCGTGGCGGTCATCGTCGTGTTCGGGCTCGGCGTGTGGGGCGTGAAGCGCCTCGTGTCGCGCAGCGAGGCGCGCCACATGGACGAGGAGGGCTGAGGCCGCTCAGGCCTCGTCGGCGAGCTGCGGCAGGACGCGCGCGACGCGCTCGCGCATGAGCTCAACGCCGAGCGCGAGGTAGCGGGGGTCGCCGTCGGGATCGTGCAGGAACGCGTAGGTCACGAGCGCGTCGAGCACGCCGATCGCGACCTCGAGCGCCTCGCGCTGCGCGTCGTCGAGCTCGATGCCCCACCGCTCGCGCAGGTGCTCGACCACGTCGCCGACGAACGTCGACACGACCGGTGCGCGCTGCCCGGGCCCGAGGTCGAGCCCCTCCCCGGCGCGCAGCGAGCGGAACGAGGGCACCTCGCGGAACGTCTCGACCATCGCCTCGACGACCGCCTCGATCGTCTCGGAGAGCGACGGGTGCTCGGCGAGCAGCACGCGCTCGATCGCGAGCCGCATGCGCTCGAGGTTGCGCTCCGCGAGCGCGACGAGCACCGCCACGCGGTCGGGGAAGTAGCGGTACACGGTGCCGATCGACGCGCCGGCCCGCTCGGCGACGAGCGCCGTCGTGAGGTGCTCGATGCCGTGCTCGACGACGACCGCCGCAGCGGCGTCGAGGAGCGCCTCGATGCGCAGCGCCGCGCGGGCCTGCACCGGCTCGTGGCGGACGGTGACCGACGACGGCGCTGGGCGTTCGATCATCCATCCATCTTCCACCATCCGGGATGCCGGCGGTGCCATCATGTGGGCATGTGCGGACGCTACGTCATGGCCACGCCCGCGAGCGACCTCGTCGCCCTGTTCGAGGTCGACCAGGCCGGCGACGCGCTCCCCGAGCCGAGCTGGAACATCCCGCCGACGACGACCGTGCCGATCGTCGTCGAGCCCGCGCCGCGCGACGACTCGCCGCCCGTGCGGCGCCTCGAAGCGGCCCGCTGGGGGCTCGTGCCCTCCTGGGCCGACGACGTCTCCGTCGGCGCGCGCGCGTTCAACGCGCGCGCCGAGTCGGCGGCGACGAAGCCGATGTTCCGCGACGCGGTGCGCGAGCGCCGCGCGCTCGTGCCCGCCGACGGATGGTACGAGTGGCGACGGCAGGGCGAGGCGAAGACGCCGTTCTACATCCACGACGACGCGCCGCTCACGTTCGCGGGCCTGTACGCGTGGTGGAAGCAGCCCGACGGCTCGTGGCTGCTCTCGACGTCGATCCTCACGACGGCGGCGACCGGCGCGCTCGCCGACATCCACGAGCGCATGCCGGTGGTCGTCGCCCCCGAGATGCGAGATGCGTGGATCGACCCGGGCGAGGACGGCGAGGCCACGCTCGAGGCCGTCGTCGCCGATGCCGGAGCGGTCGCCGCGTCGCTGTCGATGCACGAGGTCGACCGGCGGGTCGGGAGCGTGCGCGAGCAGGGGCCCGACCTCATCGCGCCCGCGGCCACCCGCTAGTGTCGATCCCGGTCGACGGCTCGGGAGGTCACGCGCATGGATGAGCTGGTTCCGCTCGCCCGCATCCCCGAGCCCATCAAGCACACGGCCGCCCGCATCGAGGACTGGGTGCACGAGCACCGCGAGGCGCGCGCGCTGCGCTCGGGCCGGCTGCCCGCGATCGTGCCCTACCCCGGCTACGGCGGCGAGGGCTGGGTGCGCGTGCTCGCGCGCGTGCTGCTCGTCGAGCCGGGCGGCGAGCGCCGCGCGCTCTACGAGAACGTGCGCGGCTGGCGCTCGTTCACGTCGCTCTCGCTCAACGACGTCGACGTCACGATCGAGGCCGGCGGCGACCGCCACGTGGTGACCGCCGACCGGGGCGGCCTCGTCGACGCGATGGTGCCCATCCGACTCGAGCCCGGCTGGCGCGAGGTGACGGTCTCGGTGGCCGGCAGCGCGCCCGTCGCGGCCCCGGTGTTCGTCGTCGACCCGGCGACGCGCTTCGGCGTCGTGAGCGACATCGACGACACCGTCATGGTCACCTCGCTGCCGCGACCGCTGCTCGCCGCCTGGAACGCGTTCGTGCTCGACGAGCACGGCCGCTCCCCCGTGCCCGGCATGGCGGTGCTCTACGAGCGCATCGCGCAGCGGCACCCCACGAGCCCCTTCATCTACCTCTCCACCGGCGCGTGGAACGCCGCGCCCGCGCTCACCCGCTTCCTCTCGCGCAACCTGTACCCGGCGGGGAGCCTGCTGCTCACCGACTGGGGCCCCACGCACGACCGCTTCTTCCGCTCCGGCAAGGAGCACAAGCGCGCGCAGCTGCGCCGCCTCGCGCGCGACCTGCCGCACGTGCAGTGGCTGCTCGTGGGCGACGACGGCCAGCACGACGAGGAGCTCTACGGCGAGTTCGCGAACGCGCACCCGACGAACGTGCGCGCGGTCGCGATCCGCGAGCTCTCGACGCAGGAGGCGGTGCTCGCGGGCGGCCGCAAGCACGCCGACACCCGTTCGATGCACCCGTGGGTGTGGTCGCCGAACGGCGGCGGGCTCGCGAAGGAGCTCGGCGCCCTCCCCCACCTCGACGTGCTGTGACCGGGGCCGAGCCGCTCGCGCCGCCCGAGCGCATCCGGGCCATCGCGATCGCCGCGATCCGCCGCGCCGACGGGGCGCTGCTCGTCACGAGCACCGTCGACCCGGCGACCGGCCGCACGCTCGTGCGGCCGCCGGGCGGCGGCATCGACCCGGGTGAGCTCGCCGCCGACGCGGTCGTGCGCGAGCTGCACGAGGAGCTGGGGCTCGAGGTCGCGGGTCCTCGGCTCCTCGGCGTGCTCGAGAGCATCGTCGGCTTCGCGGGGCGAGCCCGCCACGAGCACATGTTCGTCTTCGCCGTCGAGGTCGCGGCGGATGCGTCGTGGCCGTCGACGACGGACGCGGGCCATCCCGTGTGGTGGCTCGAGCCCGCCCGCTTCGCCGACGCCGAGATCGACCTCGTGCCCGTGGGCCTCGTCGGGCTGCTCGGCGCGGCGCCCGCCTGACGGCGCCGAGCGCGGGCGCGGGCGCGGGTGCACCGGAGGCGATCGCCGCCGTCAGCGCGCGAGCACCTCGCCGGCCCTGCCCGCGGCGCGCAGCCAGCCGCCCGTCTGCGTCACGCGCACGGGCTCGTCGCCGAGGAAGCGCATCGCGACGAGGGCCGCGGCCTGCCCGGCGGTGAGGCCGCTCGGGTCGACGGCGCGCGCCCACACGGCGCGCTCCGCGCGCCGGCGCACCGCTTCGCC
>NZ_JANQCH010000170.1 GCF_024723325.1 Agrococcus sp. HG114 | reverse complement strand
GCGCGGGGCTGCCGCTCGCGACCGGGCTGCACCCGGCGACCGCGAGGACGACGCCCGCGGCGACGAGCGCCGCGCGCGTCACGGCTCGAAGCCGTCGCGCTCGTCGAGGTCCGCCGCCGCCCGGCCCTTGGGCTTGATGGCGAGCATGAGCGTCGCCGTGATGAGCAGCGTCAGGATGAAGGCGACGCCGCCGAAGACGAGCGCGAGCACGACGTCCCGCACCACGAGGAGCACCGTGAGGCCGACGAACACCCCGGCGGCCCCCGCGAAGGCGAGGTACTCGAACGGCTTGAGCTGCTGCTTGCGCGTGGGCTGGCCCGGCTCGTCGCCGGAGAGGGGGTCGTGCTGGGGGTCGCTCATGCGTCGCTCCGCTCGGGTTCGGGGGTGGCGCGCGCCGGGCGTGCCGAGAGCGCAGCGAGCGCGTGGTAGATGCCGACGATCACGGCGTACGCGCCGATCAGGCCGGTGAGGGTCACGGCGTCGCGCGCGAACGCGAACACGCCGCCGAGGACGAGGGTGAGCACCGCGACCGCCCGCCAGTCGCGCGCGGTGCGGAGCGCGCGCGCGTCGGCGACCGACCGCATCCGCCACCAGCCGAGCAGCTCGAGCACCCCGGTCGGGAGCGCCCACGCGGCGACGGCCAGGCCGACCGCGGTCTCGGTCGGGGCGACGGCGGCGAGCACGGCCGCGACGATCGCGAGCAGCGCCGACCAGGCAGCGGCAGGCACGGGCCACCGGCCGGCGACGGTCGGCACGACCTCCCGGCCGAGCCACAGCGCTGCCGCCGTGCCACCGAGCAGCACCGCGAGCGCGATGAGCGCGACGAGCGGCGAGTGCAGCTGCACGAACGGCAGCGGGAGCCCGACGACGAGCGCGGGCACGGCCCGCATCGCAGGGAGGTGCCACGGCTGCAGTCCCTGCGAGGGCCCGGGCTTGACGGTCACGGCTCTCCTCACAGTTCCCTCGATCCTACCGGGGTCGCGGCGCGGCGCCCTGGCGAGCGGGAGCGCGCCCCGGCGCGCGTTAGCCTGGCGCCATGACCCTCGAGCGCCACCGCCCGTTCATCGAAGACCTCTACCGCGAGCTCCACGCGAGCCCCGAGCTCTCGAACCGCGAGCACCGCACCGCCGCCCGCATGGCGGAGCTGCTGCGGGAGATCGGGCTCGAGGTGCACGAGCAGGTCGGCGAGTCGACCGGCGTCGTCGGCGTCCTGCGGCGCGGCGAGGGCCCGACGGTGCTGCTGCGCGCCGACATGGACGGGCTCCCCGTCACCGAGGTCGAGCAGGTGCCCTACCGCTCGACCGCGACCGACGAGTGGGAGGGCCAGGCGACGGGCGTCATGCACGCGTGCGGCCACGACACCCACATGGCGTCGCTGCAGGGCGCGCTCCGCGTGCTCGCCGACCAGGACGACTGGTCGGGCACGATCATCGCCGTCTTCCAGCCCGCCGAGGAGCTCATCAACGGCGCCCGCGGCATGCAGGAGGCGCTGCGCGAGCTCTTCCCCGGCGGCATCGACGTCGCTCTCGGGCAGCACGTCATGCCGGGCGCCGCGGGGGAGGTGCGGCTCGCGGCAGGCCCCGTGATGGCCGCGAGCGACCACCTCATCGTCACGGTGCACGGCCGCGGCGGCCACGGCTCGCAGCCCGAGAAGACGATCGACCCGATCGTGCTCGCCGCCTCGATGGTCGTGCGGCTGCAGACGATCGTCTCCCGCGAGGTCGCGCCCTCGGACCGCGCGGTCGTCTCGGTCGGCACGTTCCACGCCGGCACGAAGCAGAACATCATCCCGGGCTCCGCGCGCTTCGAGATCAACGTGCGCACGTTCGAGGAGCCCGTCCGCCGCCGGGTGCTCGCGGCGATCGAGCGCATCGTGCAGGGCGAGTGCCAGGTCGCGGGCGCGCCGCCCGCGACGATCGAGCGCGGCGACGCCGCGCCGCTCACGATCAACGACGCGGATGCGTCGGCCCGGGTCGCCGAGGCGTTCGACGCCGCGTTCGGCTCGTCGCACGCCGCCGCGGAGCCGCTGCTCGGCTCGGAGGACTTCAGCGACCTGCCCGCGACCTGGGGCGCGCCGTACGTGTACTGGTTCTACGGCGGCTTCGACCCGGCGCTCGTCGGCGCGGCGCGCGAGCGCGGCACCTTCGACGTCGACGTGCCCTCGAACCACTCCCCCAACTTCATCCCGGTGCTGCAGCCGACGCTCGACACGGCCACGACCGCGATGATGGCGGCCGCGCGCGCCTTCCTCGCCTGACCCGAGGGGGCCGCGCGCGCCCTCGCCCGGCTGGGAATGCGCGCTCGCGCGCCCCGGTTGTCTGATCCCTGGTGCCCAGTGTCGTGTGCCGTGACCCAGCCCCGACACCAAGGAGAGTCATGTCCGCACGCCCCCAGATCGGCATCATCGTCGGCAGCACGCGCCCCGTGCGCGTCGGCCGCCCCGTCGCCGACGGGATCGCCTCGCTCATCGCGGCCGACGGCGCCGAGCCGGTGATGCTCGACCTCGCCGAGGTCGCCCTGCCCCTGCTCGACGAGGCGCTGCCGCCGGCCTCCGGCGTGCGCACGAACGCGCACTCGATCGCGTGGGCCGAGCGCATCGAGGCCCTCGACGGCGTCGTGTTCGTGACCCCCGACTACAACTCCGGGTACCCGGCGGCGCTCAAGAACGCGATCGACTACCTGAAGCAGGAGTGGGTCGGGAAGCCCGCCGCCATCGTCTCGTACGGGTGGGCCGGCGGCGCCGCAGCCGCGGCGCAGCTCGCGTCGGTGCTCGGCTACATCGGCCTCGCGCTCGACGAGGAGGGCGTGCAGATGCCGTTCCAGCAGGGCGACTTCGACGAGTCGATGCGCCTCGCCGACCCGGCCGCGTTCGTCGCCCGATCGGCCGAGCCGCTGCGCGCGCTCGTCGGGCGCATCGTCGCCGCCGCGAGCGCGGAGCTCGTCGACGCCTGAGCCGGCTCTCGCACCGCGCCGGGCGCCCAGCCCGGCGCGGTGCCTAGGCTGGAGGCATGATCGCCGTCATCGCCTCCTTCACCGACGACCCCGCCCGGCTCGAGCTGCGACCGCGGCACCGCGAGCTGCTCGCCGAGCTGCACGAGCAGGGGCTCGTCGTGGCCGCGGGTCCCTTCGGCGACCAGTCGGGCTCGCTCGTGCTGTTCGCCACCGACGACGTCGCCGAGGTGAAGGCCGCGCTCGCGCGCGACCCGTACTACCAGGCGCCCGGCGTGACGATCGAGAAGATCCAGCCGTGGAGCATCATCGCGGGGTCGGTGGGATGACTCCCTCGCTCCAGACCGACGTGCTCGTGCTCGGCTGGGGGAAGGGCGGCAAGACGCTCGCCCGCTCGCTCGGGCGCGCCGGCCGACGGGTCGTGCTCGTCGAGCGCGACGACGCCATGGTCGGCGGCACGTGCATCAACGTCGCCTGCGTGCCGACGAAGGCGCTCGTGCACCAGGCGGAGCGGCGTCGCCCCGCGGATGACCCGGATGCGTACCTCGCGCGCGCCACGCGCGAGCGCGACGGGCTCGTCGCGCGCCTCCGGGAGGCGAACCGGCAGCTGCTCGCGACGGTCGACGCCGTGACGCTCGTCCGCGGCGAGGCCCGCTTCACCGGCGAGCGCACCGTGCTCGTCACGGGCGGCGACGAGCAGCTCGAGATCGTCGCCGAGCACGTCGTCATCGGCACAGGCACGGTGCCGCGCCGGCCGGGCCTGCCGGGCGAGGACGGCCCGCGCGTGCACGACTCGACCACGATCCAGCACCTCGACGGCGTGCCCGCGCGGCTCGCGATCATCGGCGCGGGCCCCATCGCGCTCGAGTTCGCGGGCATGTTCGCGCGCTTCGGGAGCGCGGTCACCGTGATCGCCCGCGGCCCTGCGATCC
>NZ_JANQCH010000016.1 GCF_024723325.1 Agrococcus sp. HG114 | reverse complement strand
CGCGCGCGGTGCAGAGGATGCGCGCGGGAGCGGAGCGGGGGCCGAGGGCCCGGGCGGCGGGCCGGGCGGCGACCTCGTCAGAGCGCCGCACCCGCCCCTCGAGCGCAGCCGCTTCGGCGGCACGGAGCGGCGGCCCGAGCGCGTCGCGGAGGACGCTGCGCCGGTCTCCCGCAACGACCTCAGCAAGGGCCCTGCCGAGCTGATCTCGGAGCCGCGGGCGAAGGTCCACTGGACCGTGCTGATCGTCTCGTCCGTCATCATCCTCGCGTTCTCGATCTGGGCCATCCTGGTGCCCGACACCGCGAAGGCGACGATGCTGACGGCGGTCACCTGGATCGCGACGAACCTCGGCTGGTACTACGTGCTCACGGTCACCCTCGTGATCGGGTTCGTGCTCTGGGTCGCCCTCGGCAAGGAGGGCAGCGTGCGGCTCGGCCCCGACCACTCGCGGCCGCAGTACAACCTCTTCACGTGGGTCTCGATGCTCTTCGCCGCAGGCGTCGGCATCGACATGCTCTTCTACTCCGTCACGGGCCCGGTCGCGCAGTACCTCGACCCGCCCGCCGGCGAGGGCGGCACCGCGGAGGCGGCGGGCGAGTCGGTCGTGTGGACGATGTTCCACTACGGCATCGCCGGCTGGGCGATGTACGCGCTGCTCGGCATGGCGATGGGCTACTTCGCCTACCGCTGGGGCATGCCGCTCTCGATCCGCGCCGCCCTCTACCCGCTGCTCGGCAAGCGCGTGCGCGGGCCGCTCGGCGACGGCATCTCGACGATCGCGCTCGTCGGCACCGTCTTCGGCGTCGCGACCTCGATGGGCATCGGCGTCGTGCTGCTCGGCGTCGGCTTCTCGACCCTCTTCGGCTTCACCGACGGCCTCGCGCTCCAGATCGCGCTCGTGATCGTCGCCGTGGTGCTCACGATCGGCGCGACGACGTCGGGCGTCGACAAGGGCATCCGATGGGTCTCCGAGCTCAACCTGTGGAGCGCGGCGGCGATGATGCTCTACATCCTCGTCACCGGGCAGACGGCGTTCCTCCTCAACACGCTCGTCGAGAACATCGGCCGGTTCCTCGTGACGCTGCCGGAGCGCACGCTGCAGACCTTCGCGTACGAGCCCGACGGCGCCGAGTGGATGGGCGGCTGGACGCTGTTCTTCTGGGCGTTCTGGCTCGCGTGGGGCCCGTTCGTGGGCGTCTTCCTCGCGCGCATCTCGCGCGGGCGCACGCTGCGCGAGTTCGTGATCGCCGCGATCACCGCGCCCGTGCTGTGCGACTTCATCATCGTCTCGCTCTTCGGGAACTCCGCGATGTGGGAGGTGCTGCAGGGCAACACCGCCTTCGCGGAGCTCGCGGTCGAGAGTCCCGAGGAGGGCTGGTACGCGCTGCTCGGCATGTTCCCCGGCGCGACGTTCCTCATCGGGCTCGCGACGCTCTCGGGCCTGCTGTTCTACCTCACGAGCGCCAACTCCGGCGCGATGGTCATGTCGAACTTCTCGTCGTCGATCCCGAACCCGTCGCAGGACGGCCCGAAGTGGCTGCGCATCTTCTGGGCGCTGCTCACGGCGCTGCTCACGATCGCGATGCTCGTCGCGGGCGGCGTGACCACGATGGAGTACGCGACGCTCATCTTCGCGCTCCCGGTCACGATCATCGCCTACCTCGTGATGCTGTCGTTCTCGAAGGTGCTGCGCATGGAGCGCGCCGAGCGCGAGGGCCGCGTGCTGCGCAGCCGCGCGGTGGCGGCGACGGGCGGCCGCACCCCCGAGCGATCGTGGCGGCAGCGGCTCGAGCGCATGCGCGCGTTCCCGTCGAAGAAGCAGGTCGTGCAGTTCCTCGAGCGGTCGGTCGTGCCCGCGCTCGAGGACGTGGCCGCCGAGTTCCGCGAGCAGGGCTACGAGGTCGAGCAGACCGCCGTGCCGGGCTCCGCCGGTGTCGACGAGCCAGTGCTCGTCGTGCGCATGGAGGAGGAGCAGCGCGACTTCCAGTACCAGGTCGCGATGGTCGAGGCACCGGTGCCGATGTTCACCGGCCGCATGTCCCGGGAGACCGACGTCTACTACCGGCTCGAGGTCTTCACGCAGACGGGGTCGGGCGGCTACGACCTCATGGGCCTCACGAAGCAGCAGATCATCGACGACGTGCTCGACCGCTACGAGGCCCACCTCGCCTTCCTCGCGTACTCGGCCGAGACGGCGGCGGCCTCGGTGCTCACGCCCCGCATCGCACCGGCGACCGGCTCCTCCTCCTCGGTGCCGCCTTCCCCCGCGGACGAGCCCGAGCGGGACGGCGACACGCGCGTGTGACGGATCGGGGCTACCGCGCGGCCCCGATCCGCGCTTGGCTCGAGGCGAGGGGATGCCTCACAACCGTCAAGGAGGACGATCATGGCTTCGATCGCTCGCATCACCACCATCAGCTCGCGCTCGGACGAGAGCTTCGAGGACGCCGTGCGGCAGGGCATCGCTCGCGCCAACGAGACGCTGCGCGGCATCGAGGGCGCGTGGGTCAAGGACCACGTCGTCAACATCGCCGACGGGCGGATCACGTCGTGGCAGGTGAACCTCGAGGTGACGTTCGTGCTCGACGACGGCCACTCGTCGGGCGGCGGCGCGGGCAGCTGATCCGTCAGCTCGGGCCGTGCCGCATCGCCCGGCCGACGAGGCCGGCGACGAGCACGTGCGCGAGCGGCAGGAGCGAGAGCGCCATGAGCGCTGCCCCGAGCGCGCCGTCGACGGGCACGAGCACGGCCCCCGCGATCACGAGCCCCGCGAACAGCGTCGCCGACACGACTCGCCGCAGCGCCCGCTCGACGCGCGCGACGCGGCGCTCGAGCGCGGGCGCCGTCACCGCGAGCCGGCCGTCCTCGAGCCGCGTGACGACGCGATCGATCCGGCCGGGCAGCCGGGCGGCGATCACCGCCGCGTCGAGCCCCTCCTCCGCGAGCGAGCGCACGAGCCCGCCGCGCTCCTCCTGCAGGAGCCGCGCCGCGTACGGCTCGACCGCATCCCACAGGTTGAAGGCGGGATCGAGCGAACTGCACATGCCCGAGGTGAGCGACATCGCGCGCACGATCAGCAGGAAGTCCTCGGGCAGCTGGAACGGCAGCGTGCGCAGCAGCTCGCCGAACTCGAGCCCGAAGTCGCGGAACTCCCGGGGATCGACCTCGCGCAGCTCAGCGAAGCCCATGCCGCCGAAGCGCGCGAACGCGTGCGACAGCGCGCGCTCGAGCTCGTCGGCGTCGGCGCTCGGGAGCAGCACCCCGAGCTCGCGCATCGCCGCGACGAGCCCGCGGCCGTCGCGCGCGGCCGCTGCGATGAGCGTGCGCCGCAGCCCCCGGCGGGTCCCGGCCGGCACCTCCCCCATCATCCCGAAGTCGACGAACGCGATCCGCCAGGGCGGGCCCGGCGCATCCGCCGTCCGGGCGACGAACAGGTTGCCGGGATGCGGGTCGGCGTGGAAGAAGCCGAGCGAGAAGAGCTGGTCGAACATGATCGACGCGAAGCGCGCGGCGACCGCGCTCGGGTCGATCCCGGCGGCGACGAGCGCGTCGCGGTCGCTGATCTTGATCGCCGAGACGTCCTCGAGCACGAGCACCCGACGCGTCGTGCGCTCCCACACGACCTGCGGCACGACGACGTGCGGGTCGTCCGCGAAGGCCTCGGCGAAGCGCTCGGCGCTCGCCGCCTCGTGCAGGTAGTCGACCTCGGCGAGGCTCGTGACCGCGAACTCCTCGATGAGCCGCGGCATGTCGACGCGCCGCGCGACGACCGCGACGTGGCTGAGCCAGCGCGCGACGCGGCGCAGGGCCGCGAGGTCGACCTCGACGATCCGCTCGATGCCGGGCCGCTGCACCTTGACGACCGCGTCGGCGAACCCGGTGTCGGATGCGTCGAGGGCCGACAGGCGGGCGCGGTGCGCCTGCCCGAGCGAGGCCGCGGCGAGCGGTTCGGGCTCGAACCACGAGAAGGCGCGCTCGAGCGGCATGCCGAGCTCGGCCTCGGCGAGCGCTCGGATCTGCTCGAACGGCACCGCGGGCGCCTCGTCCTGCAGGCCCTCGAGCTCGCGCGTGATCTCAGGCGGCAGCACGTCGAGGCGCGACGACATGAACTGGCCGACCTTGATCATGAGCCCGCCGAGCTCGACCGCGAGCACGTGGAAGCGTCGGGCGGTGCGACGGAGCCGGGCGCTCCGCCCTCGCGCGCTCACCGCGCCGAGCCCCAGCCGCGGCAGCAGGAGCTCGAACCACCACATGAGCAGCAGGTGCCGCGCGGCGAAGCGCAGGATCCGCCGGTAGCGGGCGCGGATGCTGCCGGCGTCGGGCATGGCGCCTCCTTGCGCCTGCCGCGGCGGGGGCAAGCGGGTCAGTCCTGAGCGAGGATGGCGTAGAGCCTACGCCGTGCCTCGTCGAGCACGCCGATCGCCTGCTGCACCTGCTCGGGGCTCCCGGAGCGGTGCACCTGCGCCGCCGCCTGAGCGAGGTCGATGCCCGCGCGCGGGAGCGCCGAGTACGGGCTCGTGCCCCGCTCCCCCGTGCCGAGCCACGGCGCCGGCCGGTCGGCGGCCTCGTCGGCCTCCGCACGCCCCGCCTCCGTGAGCGAGTAGGTCTTGCGGCCTCCCGCCTCCTCGGCCTGGATGAGCCCCTCGTCGGCGAGCAGCTGGAGCGTCGGGTACACCGAGCCCGCGCTCGGCCTCCACGCGCCCGCGCTGCGCTCCTCGATCTCCCGGATGACCTGGTAGCCGTGCATGGGGCGCTCGGCGAGCAGCGCGAGCACCGCCGCGCGCACGTCGCCGCGACCCATCCGCGTCGGGCCCCCGCGCTTCTCGAAGGCCGAGCGCAGCTGGTCCATCGCCTCCCACACACCGGCTCCCGGCGGGCCGAACCCGAATCCGCGGCCCGGGCCGTAGGCGTCTCCTCGCGCGCCGTGCATGGCGTCCTCCTCGCGTCGTCGTCGTCGCTGGGCGATACCCGACGATATATCGTCCGGATGCGCGGCGGAAGAGGGCGATCGGGCTCGGCACGCGCGGCTGGCTAGGCTTGACCCACCGACCCCCGAGGAGACGACGTTGTCTGACGTGACCTTCCAGCTGCTCGCCATCGGCATCTACTTCGCCGCGATGATCGCGATCGGCGTCTACGCCGCGCGCAAGACCAAGAGCCACGAGGACTACATGCTCGCCGGGCGCGAGCTCAACCCCTTCACCGCCGCGCTCTCGGCCGGCGCCTCCGATATGTCGGGCTGGCTGCTCATGGGCCTGCCCGGCGCCATCTACGCGTTCGGCCTCATCGAGGCGTGGATCGCGATCGGCCTCACGATCGGCGCCTACCTCAACTGGAAGCTCGTCGCACCGCGCCTGCGCGCCTACACCGAGGTCGCGCGGAACTCCATCACGATCCCGAGCTTCTTCGAGAACCGCCTGCGCGACCGCTCGCGGCTGCTGCGCATCGTCTCGGGGCTCATCATCCTCGTGTTCTTCACGTTCTACGTCTCGTCCGGCATGGTCGCCGGCGGCGTGTTCTTCGAGTCGTCCTTCGGCGCCGAGTACCTCTGGGGCATGCTGCTCGTGAGCGGCGTCACCCTCCTGTACACGCTCTTCGGCGGCTTCCTCGGCGCCTCGCTCACCGACGTCGTGCAGGGCATGATGATGTTCCTCGCGCTCATCATCATCCCGGTCATCGCGTTCTTCACCGTCGGCGGCCTGCAGGGCGTGCAGGAGGGCATCGCCGACTCGGGCGCCCAGCTGCAGGGCCTCATCCCCGCCGACCTGGACGGCGTCGCGGTGCTCGGCATCGTCTCCTCGCTCGCGTGGGGCCTCGGCTACGTCGGGCAGCCGCACATCATCGTGCGCTTCATGGCGCTGAAGTCGGTCGCGGCCGCCCGGCCGGCGCGCCGCATCGGCATCGGCTGGATGATCATCTCGCTCGTCGGCGCGGTCATCTCGGGCTTCGTCGGCATCGCCTACGTGCAGCAGTCGGGCCTCGGGCTCGAGAACCCCGAGACGGTCGTGCTCGCGATGTCGCAGGCGCTGCTGCACCCGTTCGTCGCGGGCCTCGTGCTCGCCGCGGTGCTCGCGGCGATCATGTCGACGCTCTCGAGCCAGCTCATCGTGTGCTCCTCCGCGCTCGTCGAGGACCTCTTCCAGGTGTTCGTCAAGCGACAGCCCTCGCAGCGCACGCTCGTGCTGCTCGGGCGCGCGTGCGTGCTCGCCGTCGCGGCGATCGCGGCGCTCCTCGCGATCAACCCCTCCGACACGATCCTCGGCCTCGTCGGCTTCGCATGGGCGGGCTTCGGCGCCGCCTTCGGCCCGGTCGTGCTGCTGAGCCTCTTCTGGCGCCGGCTCACGAACTGGGGCGCGCTCGCCGGCATGGTCGTCGGCGCCGCGACCGTCTTCATCTGGGACGCGATCGAGAAGGCGACCCAGATCGAGTTCTTCACCCTCTACGAGATCGTGCCCGGCTTCGTGCTCAACCTGCTGGTCGCGGTCGTCGTGAGCCTGCTGACGCACCGCCACGACGAGGAGGTGCAGGAGGAGTTCACCCGCACCGGCACGATGGTCGCCGTCCGCGCGGGCGAGCCGGCGCACGTGAGCGCCGCCGCGGCCGCCGATCGCAACGTGCTCCCCTGACGCGCCCCGCCAGGGCCGGTCGCCCGCGCGCCGCGATAGCCTGAGGGGTCGCGGCGCGCGGGGATGCGCCGCGCGCGCGTGTGCAGACCGGAGAGCAGATGAGCGAGACGAGCGTCGGAGTCCTGACCGGGAGCCACCTCGCACCGCCGCCTCGAACCCTGCTCGACGTCCTGCGCGAGAGCGTGCAGTCGAACCCCGACGGATCGGCGCTCGAGGACGCGGCCGGCGCCCTCTCCTACCGCGAGCTCATGGCAGCCGTCGTCCGCACCGCGGGTCGGCTGAGCGCCGCGGGCGTGCGCCGCGGCGACCGCGTGGGGGTGCGGATGCCCTCCGGCACGAGGGAGCTCTACATCGCGATCCTCGGCGTCATGGCGGCGGGAGCCGCCTACGTGCCGGTCGACGCGGACGACCCCGAGGAGCGCGCGCAGCTCGTCTTCGGCGAGGCGGGGGTCGCGGGCACCATCACCGGCCACGGCGTCTACACGCCCGCCGACCCCGGCGCCCTCGCGCTGCCCGCGGTGGGCAGCACGGCGCTGTTCGAGGGCGAGCCCGCGCATCCGAGCACCGCCGCGTCGCCCATCCCGACCCTGCCGACACCCGACGACGACGCGTGGGTCATCTTCACCTCCGGCTCGACCGGCACGCCGAAGGGCGTCGCGGTCTCGCACCGCTCGGCGGCCGCGTTCGTCGACGCCGAGTCGCGCCTGTTCCTGCAGGACGAGCCGATCGGGCCCGGCGACCGCGTGCTCGCCGGCCTGTCGGTCGCGTTCGACGCGTCGTGCGAGGAGATGTGGCTCGCGTGGGCGCACGGCGCGTGCCTCGTGCCGGCGCCCCGCTCGCTCGTGCGCAGCGGCATGGACCTCGGGCCGTGGCTCACGCTGCGGGGCATCACGGTCGTCTCGACGGTGCCGACGCTCGCGTCCCTGTGGCCGACGTCGTCGCTCGAGAACGTGCGGCTGCTCATCTTCGGCGGCGAGGCGTGCCCGCCCGAGCTCGTCGCGCGCCTCGCGACCGAGGGCCGCGAGCTGTGGAACACGTACGGCCCGACCGAGGCGACGGTCGTCGCGTGCGCGGCGATGCTGCGGCCGGGCGAGCCCGTGCGGATCGGCCTGCCGCTCGACGGCTGGGATCTCGCGGTCGTCGACGCCGAGGGCCGGCCGGTCGCCGACGGCGAGGTCGGGGAGCTCATCATCGGCGGCGTGGGGCTCGCGCGCTACCTCGACCCGGTGAAGGACGCCGAGAAGTACGCACCGCTCCCCGCGCTCGGGTGGGACCGCGCGTACCGGTCGGGCGACGTCGTGCGCCTCGACCGCGCGGGGCTCTTCTTCCAGGGCCGCGCCGACGACCAGGTGAAGGTCGGCGGACGGCGCATCGAGCTCGGCGAGATCGAGGCGGCCCTCCACGCGCTCCCGGGGGTGAGCGCCGCGGCGGTCGTGGTGCAGACGACGGATGCGGGGAACCGGGTGCTCGTCGGCTACGTCGGATGCGACGTGGCCGGCTTCGATCGCGACGCGGCGACCGCGCGGCTGCGCGAGGAGCTGCCGGCGGCGATCGTGCCGGTGCTCGCGCCGCTCCCGCGCGCATCCTCTGCACCGCGCGCGCCGCCGATCTGCTCTGCCATCGTCCGAACCCTCCGCTCACGGCGGGTCCCGGCGCGCTCGGATCTGGCTGGCTCCTGGCTCAGTGTCCTGGTGGATCGGATGGTCGATCGGCGTCAACAGCGATCGGCGTGCTCGGGCTTCTCCGCCTCGCCGAGCCGCGCCGCAGTCGAGCGGCGAGCGCCTCGGCTCACCCTCCCATCGTAGGGGAGCGGCGCCGCTCGTGCTCGGGCGAAGACCGCCGCGGGGTGCTCGGTGCTCAGTCCTCCCGACCGGGAGCCGTGCGGCGGACCGCCCACGCGAGCAGCCACAGCGCCACGACGACGACCGCGCTCGCCATCGATGCCCACAGGCCCGCGGCGGCCGACACCACGACCTCGAAGATGAAGCTCGTCACGGCGACCACGAGCAGCGAGACCACGATGAGGGTCGCGATGAGCAGCGCGTTGCCGAGCCGCACGATGTGCTCCTTCATGCTCCGCTGGAAGTGCAGCCGGTGCACGAGCACGGGGGTGAGGCCGAGGAGCGTCGCGAGCCCCGCGAGCGAGACGAGCACGAGGTAGTGGACGACCTCGTCGGCGTCGAGCTCCTTGAACCCCGACTGGAACGCGACCGCGAGCAGGAAGCCCGAGATGAGCTGCGTGCCGGTCATGACGACGCGCAGCTCCTGGAGGATGTCGCCGAAGTTGCGGTCGGCGCGCTCCTCGCGCGTCTCGTCGCGGCCGCGGCGGCCGTCGGCCACCGGCTCGAGGTCCTCGTCCATGCTCCGCATCCTGCCATCCCGGAGCGGCCCGCCGAGCGAGCGGCGCGTCAGTGGTTGCGAAGCCGGTCGATGAGCTCGGCCTTCTTGAGCTTCGACGTGCCCTCGATGCCCAGCTCCTTCGCGCGGTCGCGCAGCTCGTCGACCGTGCGGTCCTCGTAGCGCTCGGCGTCGCCGCCCCGCTCGCCGACGGCGCCGCGGCCGTCGCGCGCCGCGGCGTTCGCGATCCGCGCTGCCTTCTCGGACGAGTTCCCCTCGTCCTTGAGCTTCTTGTACAGCTCCTCGTCCTTGATGCTCGGGTTCGGCATCGTCGCATCGCCTCCTCGACTCGCTGGCCCGCCGCCCGCCGACTGCGCGATGGGGACCGACGTGCTCCGCACGCTACGCGCGGAGCCTGGACGCCGCGCGAGAGGGTACTGCGAGCACCGCGATGCCGATGGCGGCGATCACGAGACCCGCCCAGCCGACCGCGCTCGGGCGCTCGCCGACGACGAGGACCGCGAGGAGGGTCGCGACCACCGGCTCGGCGAGCGCGAGGGTCGTGGCGCTCGACGACGACAGCGCCCGCAGCGCGTAGCCGAACAGCAGGTAGGCGAGCGCCATCGGCACGAGCCCGAGGTAGGCGATCGTCAGCAGCCCCGTCGGCTGCGCGAGCGGCCCGAGCCCGACGATCCCGAGCAGCACGAGGCACGCGCCGCCGCCCACGAGGAACAGCGCGCCCATCGCTCCCGTCGCCGGGGCGCCGCGGCCGATGAGCCTCGCCCCGGCGAACGCGTAGAGCGCGTAGCCGAACCCTGCCGCGAGCGCGAGACCGATCCCCACCGGCGCCCTCCACGCATCCGCCGCCGGCGCCGTGCCGCCGTGGCCGCCGAGCGCGAGCAGCGCCATGCCCGCGACGGCGAGCGCGGTCGCGGCGGCCCAGCGCCGATCCGGGCGCCGACGGTCGACGGCCCACTCGAGCAGCGCCGCGAAGATCGGCCCCGAGCCGAGCGCGACGACGTTGCCGACCGCGACGCCCGCGAGCGCCATCGACGGGTAGTACGCGGCGGGGTAGAGCACGACGCCGACGGCGCCCGCGATGAGCCAGCCCGTGTGCTCGCGGCGGCACAGCACGGCGAGCACGCGCCGGGCGGAGATCGCGGCGAGCACGACGCCGCCAACCCCGAAGGTCGCGAGCCCGATCGCGAGGGGCGACGAGCCGGCGGGGGCGAAGTGCGCGACCGTGCCGGTCGTGCCCCACAGCACGGCCGCGAGGAGCACGGCGAGCGCGTGCGTCGGCGCGGGCACGGCGGATGCGCGGCGCTGCTCCACGGCGATCGGCACGCGTCGATCCTAGGGTCGCCCGGGCTCGCGGCCGCCCCGGAGGCGGCCGTGCCAGCATGGCGGCATGCCCCATCGCCTCTCCGAGATGCTCGCCGGCGCGGGACTGCTCCTGCGCGGCTTCGGCACGTGGGCGCGCGACCCGCGGCTCATGCTGCTGGGCGCGGTGCCCGCCCTCATCGTCGGCACGATCATGCTCGCCGCGGTCATCCTGCTCAGCCTGCAGGCCGGCGGGTGGGCGGCGGCGCTCACGCCGTTCGCCGACGGCTGGGATGCGCTGTGGCGCGACCTGCTGCGCGCCGCGCTCGCGCTCGGGATCGTCGTCGGCGTGATCGTGCTGTGCGTGCTGACGTTCGCGGCCGTCACGCTCGCGGTCGGCGACCCGTTCTACGAGCGCATCTCGCGCTCGGTCGACGAGCGGCTCGGCGGCGCGGGCGCGGCGGCCGAGCTCGGCTTCTGGCGCTCGGCCGCGAAGGGCGTGCGCGACGCGGTCGTCCTCATCGGCATGGCGATCGGCACCGCCGCCGTCGTGTTCGTCGTCGGGCTCATCCCGGTGATCGGCTCGATCCTCGGGCTCGCGGTCGGCGCGGTCCTCGGCGGCCGCGCGCTCGCGCGCGAGCTGAGCGGCTACGCCGGCGACGCGCGCGGCATGTCGCTCGCCGAGCGGCGCGCGCTGCTGCGCTCGAGGCCGTGGCGCTCGCTCGGCTTCGGCATGCTCGCCTACCTGCTGCTGCTCGTGCCGGGCGTCGCGGTCGTCGCCACGCCCGTCGCCGTCGTCGGCGCGACCCTGCTCGTGCGGGACCTGCGCGGCGAGGCGACGACCGCCCCAGCGGCCGCGTCGTAGGCTGGGAGGGCCCGCCACCCGAGAGGTTCCATGCCTGCTGCAGCTTCCGTGCGCCGCGCCACCCCCGCCGAGATCGCCGACTGGGACGCGCTCATCGAGGCGAACCCGGACGGCGGGCACATGGTCCAGTCGAGCGCGTTCGCTGCGACGAAGCGCTTCGACGGGCTCGAGCCCGTGCACCTCGTCATCGATGCGCCGCTGCCCGCCGGCACCGCGCTCGACGCGACGGGCGACGCGCGCGCGACCGAGCGCATCCACGCCCTCGCCCTCGAGGGCAGGGTGTCGCTCGGGCGCTACTGGTACATGCCGATGGGCCCGACCGCGACCGACATGGCGCCGGTCGTCGACGCGCTCCGCGAGTTCGCGAAGGCCGAGCCGGGCCTGCTGGTCGTCAAGATCGAGCCGCACCTCGAGCGCAGCCCCGAGCGGATCGACGAGCTCGTCGCGCTCGGGCTCGAGCGCAGCCGCGACATGCAGGTCATGACGCACACGGTCGTGCTCGACCTCGCGCAGGGCGAGGAGGCGCTGTTCGCGTCGTTCTCGCAGATGATCCGCCGCCAGGTGCGGGGCGCGCTCAAGAAGGGCTACCGCGTCGAGCGGCCCGAGCCGACCCAGGAGACGTTCGACCGCATGCACGCGATGATGCTCACCGTCGCGGGCGGCAAGGGCATGGCCGGCATGCGCGAGCGCGCGTACTACGACCGGTTCTGGAGCGAGTTCACCGCCGCGGGCACGGGCCGCTTCTACTTCGGCTACGACGACGACAGCGGCGAGCCGCAGGCCGGCATCTTCGTCACGACCGCGGGCCGCACCGCCGTCTACAAGGACGGCGGCTCGCGCCCCGACCGCAAGATCAACGGCGGCTCGGCGCTGCTGCTGTGGACCGCGATGCAGGACTGCATCGCCGACGGCAAGCTCGCCTTCGACCTCGCGGGGACGCCGCCGGCCGACCGCGCCGACGACGAGTCGCATCCCTTCTACGGCCTCGCCCAGTTCAAGCTGCGCTTCGGGCCGATCACGAGCTACCTGCCGTCGTTCGACCTCGTGCTGCACCCGCTGCGCCACCGCCTGTGGGAGCGCGTCGTCCGCCGTGTCGAGTGGCGCATCACGAAGGGGCCGGACACGCTGCGATGACCGACATGCGACTGCGCTGGGCGACCCCGGAGGAGCTGCGCGACTGGGACGACCTCGTGCTGCAGAACCCCGACGGCGGCCAGTTCACCCAGACGCTCGCGTTCGCCGAGCTCAAGCGGTGGGACGGCTTCGCCACCCACCACCTCGTCTTCGACGCCGAGCAGCCGGTCTACGCGCTCGCGCTCGAGCGCGACGGCTGGATCGGCCGGTTCTGGTACTTCCCGTGCGCGCCGCTCCACCCCGACATGGCCGCGATCGTGCGCGCGACCCGCGCGTTCGTCGAGCGGGAGCGGCCGCGCCTCATCTCGGTGAAGCTCGAGCCGAGGCTCCCGCGCACCCCAGAGGCGATGCGCATGCTCGCGGATGCGGGGCTCGCCCAGGCCGAGGACGTCCAGCTCCACACGCACACGGTGGTCATCGACCTCGAGCGCACCGAGGAGGAGATCCTCGCGTCGTTCTCGAAGACCGCGCGCAAGCTCATCCGCCGCGCGGAGCGCGACGGCTTCACGATCGAGCGCGTCGAGGGCGACGAGGCGCTCTTCGACCTCGCGTGGCAGCGCATGCAGACGATCCGCGGCGGGCAGGGCCTGCACGGCATGCGCGACGAGGGCTACTACAAGACGATCTGGCGCGCGTTCACGAAGCGCGGCCAGGCCGACTGGTGGCTCGGCCACGACGGCGGCGACGGGCCTCAGACGGTGACGTTCACGATCCCGTTCGGCCGCACCGCCATCGACAAGGACGAGGGGTCGCGGCCGGACCGGCTCATCGAGGGCGGCGCGCACCTCGGCCGCTGGACGCGCGCGAAGCACTACCGCGAGCGCGGGTTCACAGGGCTCGACATGATGGGCGCGCCCCCGACGTGGGCGAAGGACGACCCCGACCACTGGATGGCGGGGCTCAGCCGCTTCAAGCAGCAGTTCGGCGAGATCGTCGACTTCGCGCCGAGCCACGACCTGCTGCTGCGGCCGCGCGCGCAGCAGGTGTGGCGGAAGGCCGTGCGCCCCGTCGAATGGCGCGTGAAGCGGCGGTACACCGGTGTCTGGTGATGGCGGGATGCCTGGCGACGAGAGGAGCGCAGTGACGATCGAGGGCGGGGCACCGAGCGGGTGGCGGCTGCGCGACGCGACGCAGGCGGAGGTCGCCGACTGGGACGCGCTCGTGCTCACCAACCCCGACGGCGGGCAGTGGACGCAGTCGAGCGCCTACGCGACCGTCAAGCGCACCGAGCGCCTGCACCCGCGGCACCTCGTGCTCGAGGGCGCCGAGACCGTGTACGCGCTCGCGCTCGAGCACCGCTCGCTCGCGGGCCGCTTCTGGTACTTCGCGACGGGCCCCGGCGCCTCGTTCGAGCACTTCGGCGCGATCGCGGGGGCGCTCCGCGACGCCCGCGACGGCGCCGCGAAGGGCGTCTACGCCGTGAAGGTCGAGCCGTTCGAGGTCGACACGCCCGAGCGCCGCGAGGCGCTCGCCGCCGCCGGCTTCCGGCCGGCGAACCCCGTGCAGCAGAACACCTACACCGTGCTCGTCGACCTCACCCGCCCCGTCGACGAGATCTTCGCGGGCTTCAAGAAGAGCCTCCGCAACCACATCCGCTACGCCGAGCGCAACGGCTACCGCGTCGAGAAGGTGGAGCCGGGCGAGGACACCTACCGCACGATGTACGCGCTCATGCAGACCGTCTCGGGCGGCAAGGGCGTCGAGGGCATGAAGCCCTTCGAGTACTACCGGACGCTCTGGGGAGCGGCGGTCGCGCAGGGGAGCGGCCACTTCTGGTTCGGCTACGACGGCGCGCACGACGGCCCCCAGGCATCCGCCTTCATGATCCGCTTCGGGCGCTACGCGCTCGCGAAGGACGGCGGCTCGGTGCCCGACCGGGCGATCCGCGGCGGCGCGCACCTGATCCGCTGGACGGCGATGCAGTGGTTCAAGGAGCAGGGCGCGGAGGTGTACGACGCGTACGCGACGCCGCCGTCGTGGCTCGCGGACGACACCTCGCACCGGCTGCACGGGCCGGGTGTGTTCAAGCGCGTGTTCGGGCCGATCGTCGACCACCTGCCGAGCCACGACCTCGTGCTCGACGAGCGGCGCTACCGGCTCTTCCTGCGACTGCTGCTGCCGATCGAGCGGCGCGTGCGCCGGCGCCCCTGGGGCATCTGGTAGGGCAGCGCCTCGGGGCTCACTCGACGGCGCGGCCGCAGATCGCTTCGAGGGTCGTGCCGAGCAGCTCCGCCGACCGCCGGTACTTGCGCAGCACCTCCTCGCGCGTGGCGGCGTCGGGCATCGCGTCGAGCCGCCACTGCTGCGCGTTGTCGCGCAGGTCGGCGAGCTTGACCTCGAGCGCGAGGTCGCACGCGAGGATGCGCGCCATCCACGCCTCGAGCGGCTCGTCCTCGCGTCGCGTCATGGCGTCGACCGCCTCGACCACGGGCGGCGGGAAGTGCTCGCCGAGCAGGCCGCTGGCGCTCAGCGAGCCCCACTCGATCGCGTCGTGCAGGATCGCGACGGCGCGCGCCTCGTCGCCCTCGACGTCGAGCATCACGCGGATCGCGTGCGCGACGTACGGCTCGCCCTGGCGGTCGGTGCGCCCCTGGTAGGCGCGGGACGCGATGAGGATCGCGTGGTCGAGGTCGCCGTGGGCCATGCTCCCGAGCGTATCCGGCGGCTATCCTGATCGCATGTCACGCGTCGCCGACCCCGCGGAGCTCGCTCGCCTCCTGCGCGGCACGTGGTCGATCCGCGCGACGACGTTCCCCTACTGGACCAACGCCCACCGGAAGAACCCGCGAGTCACGTTCGAGCTCGTGCACCCGTCGCCGCTGCAGCTGCGCGAGGTGTACGAGTACCACCGGCCCGACAAGGGCGACCGCGAGGTGATCGCCGAGGCCGAGTGGGCCGGGCGGCACTTCTCATGGCGCATGCTCGGCCGCTCGCGGCTGCTCTCGAGCGCCTACGTCGTCTCCGACACCCCCGCGACGCCCGACATCCTCGCGATCCACTACGGCCGCTCGGCGGTGCTCCGCCAGAGCGCGGTGTCGATCCTCGCGCGGCCGCACCTCGACCCCGATGCGGTCCGCCGTGCGGTCGCGATCGACACGCACTCGTTCGAGCTCACCGCCGAGGAGTTCTGGCGGCTCCAATGGCTCGCGCCCTACTCCGCGTCGGCGCCCGCCTCGAGCGACTCGCGCGCCTGACGCACGTCCTCGAGCAGCGCGCCGATGAGCACCCAGTGGCTCGGGTGCGGGCGCGGCACGGGGATCGGCTCGGTGAGCCGCGGCCCGTCGACCGTCGGCAGCGTCGCGGTGCGGCCGTCCTCGAGCGCCTGGCGGTCGACGAGCGCGCGCACCTCGCTCGCGATCCGCCGTGTCTCCGCCGCGATGCGCCGCACGGTCGGGTCGCCGACGAGCCCGACGTCGAAGCGGTCGGCGATGCTCCTCGAGATGCCGATCACGCGGTTGACGAGCACGGTGAGCGTGAGCAGCAGCCGCTCGTCGCGCGCGATCCGGTCGCGCAGCAGCCGCGCGCGGGGGTTCAGGCGCACCGAGTCCTCGAGCGCGTCCATCGCGGCCCGGGTGCGCTTGATCCCCGCGCGCAGCTCGCGCGCCTGGGCGAGCATCCCCTCGCCCCGGGCGGCATCCGCGCTCGAGAGGGCGTCGGCGGCGCGCTCGTAGGCGTCGGCGACCGCGTGCGCGAGCTCGCGCATCGTGCGCTCGGCCGGCTCGTGGTGCACGGGCGGCACGACGACGAGGTTGATCACGAGCGCGACGGCCGCGCCGATGACCGTCTCCACCACGCGCTCGAAGCCGAACAGCGGCCCGGCGCCGGCGCCGAGCGCGAGCAGGATCATCGCGCTGATCGGCAGCTGGTTCGCCGCCATCGGCGCGAGCCGCAGCGCTCGCGCGAGGACGACGGCGAGCAGCGTCACGGCGAGCACGACGAGGCTGCTCGAGGGCAGCACGAGCGTCGCGAGCCACGCGAGCAGCACACCGCCGATCACGCCGACCGAGCGCCCGATGCCCTTCGCGAGCGACTGGTTGACGCTCGGGGCGACGACGAGCAGGGCCGCGATCGCGGCGAAGATGGGCAGCTCCATCTCGAGCAGGAGCCGGCTCGCGAACCACGCGACCGCGATCGCGACCGCGACCTTCACGACCTGGAGCCAGGAATCCTGCTCGGCGGTCGTGAACCGATCGAGCCACCGCATGGCCCAACCCTACGCAAGCCCTCGGCGGATTCGCGGGGAGCGGGGTGTTGGATGGAGGCCATGCTCGAGAATCCCGCCGGAGTCCTCATGCGGCTCGTCTCGGCGAGCGGCCGCGAGCTCGTCGACTTCGCGCAGAAGGACGTCGAGCCGGTGAGCGAGGGGTTCATCGTCGGCTACGCGTGCGGCGTGCGGACGCCCGACGACACGATCGAGCGGCTCACCATCTACGTCAACACCTCGCCGAGCGCGCCGGTCGACGAGCACACGGTCGAGCTCCTCGACGCCACCGGCCGCCGCCTGACCGCGTGGGTCTACCCGCAGGACCCGGCGCTCCCGTCGCTGCCGGCGGTCTCGTACCCGGAGGCGGCCGGGGTCGTGCTCGCGAAGTTCGGCATCGCCGCCGAGGGCGCGAGCCTCCGGATGGAGTCGTACCGGCCCGGGAAGCGCGCGGTGCTGCAGGTCGAGACGGCGACCGAGCGCTGGTTCGCGAAGGTCGTGCACCCGTCGCTCGCGGCGACCATCCACGACCTGCACGAGCGGTTCCGCAGCGCGCTCGTGCCGGTGCCGCGCTCGATCGGCTTCTCGGATGCCGGGCTCGTGCTGCTCGGGGAGCTGCCCGGCGTGCCCGCGATCGACGTGTTCGACCGCATCGACCGAGTCCGCTTCGCGAGCGGGCTCGACGAGCTCACGGCGCACATCGCGCAGGTGCCCGTCGCGGTCGGCGCGCGCGAGTCGCTCGCGCGCCGGGTCGAGTGGTACGCGGATCGCATGGAGGAGACGGCGCCCGTCTTCGCCCGCCAGACCGCGAGGCTCGCCGCGCGCGTGCGCGAGCGCTACGACGCGACGCCCGTGCCGCGCCCCGTGACGATCCACGGCGACCTGCACCTCGGGCAGATCTTCGTCGCCGACGACGACCCGTCGCGCATCACCGGCATCCTCGACATCGACACGGCCGGGCTCGGCGACCCGGCCGACGACCGGGGCGCGCTGTTCGGCCACGTCGTGGTGTCGGCCGTCGAGCGCGAGGCGGGCACCGCCTCGGGCGTCGCGCTCTCGGCGTTCGCCGACGAGCTCCAGGCCGGGTGGCGGGGGGACGCGCGCGTCGGGGCGATCGCCGCGACGCACCTGCTCGGGCACGCGCTCGCGAACGCTGGGCGCGGCGACGACCGAGGCGCCGCGACGGCGCAGCGGCTGCTCGAGCGCGCGGAGGCGGTGCTCCGCTAGGAGGCGGAGCGCTCCCCGAGCAGCGCCCGCACGCGCGGGACCACCTCGGTGCCGAACAGCTCGATCGAGCGCAGGTTGTCCTCGTGCGAGGTGCCCGAGTCGTACTTGAGGTCGAAGCGCTCGATGCCGAGCGTCTCGACCGCCCAGACGATCTTCTGCGCGACCGTCTCGGGGCTGCCGACGAAGTTGGCGCCGTGCTCCGCGGCGCTCGCGTCGAACTCGCGCTCGGTCGCGTCGCCCCAGCCGCGCTCGCGCCCGATGCGGTTGCGGTACACCATCCACTGCGGCATGAGGATGCGCTTCGCCTCCTCGTCGGTCTCGGCGATGAGGCCGGGGGAGTGCATGCCCACGCGACCGCCGGGGTGCCCGAACTGCTCCATGGCGCGCCGGTAGAGGCCCGAGAACGGCGCGAACTGGGCGGGGCTGCCGCCGATGATCGCGAGCATCATGTCGAAGCCGTGGTGGGCGGTGCGGATCACCGAGTCGGGCGTGCCGCCGACGCCGACCCACACCGGCATCCGGCCGCCGTGCTCGGCGGCGTGCGAGCGCGGGTAGACCGACTGCTCGGTCAGCGGCGAGCGCAGGCGCCCCGACCAGGTCACCGGCTCCTCCTTGACGAGCTCCGCGAGCAGCTCGAGGCGCTCGTCGAAGAGCGCCTCGTAGTCCTCGAGCCGGTAGCCGAACAGGGGGAACGACTCGACGAACGAGCCCCGGCCCACGATCAGCTCCGCCCGGCCGCTCGAGATGCCGTCGAGCGTGGAGAACTGCTCGAACACCCGCACGGGGTCGTTCGACGAGAGCACCGTCACGGCGGTGCCGAGGCGGATGCGCTCGGTCACGGTCGCGAGCCCCCCGAGCACGATCTCGGGCGCGCTCGCCGCGAAGTCGTCGCGGTGGTGCTCACCGAGGCCGAAGAACGCCAGGCCGACCCGGTCGGCCGCGATGCCCTCGGCGACGACGTCGCGCAGCACCTGCGCGTGGCCGACGGGCCGGTCGCCGGCGGCGGGGACGGCTGCGAACGTGTGGACACCGAACTCGATGGGCATGGGCTTCCTCTCCGCTGGAGCCAACCGCGCCCCATCGCGGAGCATTCCTCCGGGACGGCCGAAGGGCCCGGGATCGCTCCCGGGCCCTTCGACGCATCCGCCTGCCGGCGGCGTGCGATCAGTGGTGGTCGTGGCGCTGCGCGGCCTCGAGCTCGCGCGGCGTGACGGGGCTGATGCGGTCCTCGAAGAACCACCGGGTGAGGGCGGCGCGCAGGTGCGTCGCGGGCGTGATGCGGCCCTTCGCGTTCGGGCGCACCATGACCGGCTCGTACGAGTCGTAGGCCTTGAGCTTCCAGGACTCGTACTCGTCGAGCGGCTCGTGCACCTCGATGAACTCGCCGCCGGGGCGCCGCACGATGCGCCCGGACTCGTAGCCGTGCAGCAGGATCTCGCGATCCTTCTTCTGCAGGCCGAGCGCGATGCGCTTCGTGAGCACGTAGGCGATGATCGGCCCGAGGATGAGCGAGGCCTGCAGGAACCACGTGACCTGGAACACGTTCAGGCGGAAGTGCGTCGCGATGAGGTCGGACGACGCAGCTGCCCACATGACGGCGTAGAACACGATGCCCGCGGCGCCGATGCCCGTGCGCGTCGGGTTGTTGCGGGGGCGCTCGGCGATGTGGTGCTCGCGCTTGTCGCCCGTGATCCACTGCTCGATGAACGGGTAGAACATCACGAGCACGATGAACAGGCCGAGGACCACCATCGGGATGAGGATGTTCCACGAGACCGTCCAGCCGAGGATCTCGGACTCGAGGCCCGGGGCGAGGCGCAGCGCGCCGTCGGCGAACCCGATGTACCAGTCCGGCTGGGTGCCGGCGGAGACGGGGGAGGGGTCGTAGGGCCCGTAGTTCCAGATCGGGTTGATCGTGAAGAGCGACGAGATCAGCACGAGCACGCCGAACACGATGAAGAAGAACGACCCGGCCTTCGCGGCGAACAGCGGCATGATCGGCGCGCCGACGACGTTGTCGTTGGTCTTGCCGGGGCCGGCGAACTGCGTGTGCTTGTTGATCACCATGAGCACGAGGTGCACGCCGATCATCGCGATGACGATCGCCGGCAGCAGCATGATGTGCAGCACGAACAGCCGCGGCACGATCTCGTGGCCCGGGAACAGGCCGCCGAAGAACAGGTACGAGATCCACGTGCCCACGATCGGGATGCCCTTGACCATGCCGTTGATGATCGCGAGGCCGTTGCCCGAGAGCAGGTCGTCGGGGAGCGAGTAGCCCGTGAAGCCCTCGGCCATCGCGAGGATGAAGAGCACGAAGCCGATGACCCAGTTGATCTCGCGCGGCTTGCGGAACGCGCCGGTGAAGAACACGCGCAGCATGTGGAGGCCGATCGCCGCCACGAACAGCAGGGCCGCCCAGTGGTGGATCTGCCGCATGAGCAGGCCGCCGCGGATGTCGAACGAGATGTCGAGCGCCGAGGCGTACGCCGCAGACATCGCGATGCCCTTGAGCGGCACGTAGGAGCCGTCGTAGTGCACCTCGGTCATCGAGGGCTCGAAGAAGAAGGTCAGGAACGTGCCCGAGAGCAGGATCGCGACGAACGAGTACAGGATGACCTCGCCGAGCATGAACGACCAGTGGTCGGGGAAGACCTTCCGGCCCAGCGTCGCGACGAAGGTCGAGATGCTCGTGCGCTCGTCGAGGTAGTTCGATGCCGCACCGGTGAGCGTTCGGCGCGCGGGGCGCGCGGCGGTGGTGGTCATGCGCGGGTCTCCGTCTCAGCGGCCGCCTGCACGTGCTCGGGCTGCACGTGCTGCAGCCGCTCCCAGTACGAGGGGCCGATCGGCTCGGTGAAGTCGCTCTGCGCGACGAGGTATCCCTCCGCGTCGACGGTGATCGGCAGCTGCGGCAGCGGGCGCTTGGCCGGGCCGAAGATCACCTTCGCGTGCTCGGTCACGTCGAACGTCGACTGGTGGCACGGGCACAGGAGGTGGTGCGTCTGCTGCTCGTACAGCGCCACGGGGCAGCCGACGTGCGTGCAGATCTTCGAGTAGGCGACGATGCCGTCGTACGACCAGCCCTCGCGACCGGGCGCCTCCTTGAGGCGGTCGAGGGGCAGGCGGACGAGCAGCACCGAGGCGAGGGCCTTCTGGTCGAGGTAGCCCTCGTCGTGGCCGAGGTCCTTGAGCGACTCGGGGATGACGTGGAAGGCGGAGCCGACCGTGACGTCGTCGGCGCGGATGGGCGTGCCGGTGGGGTCGAGCGCGAGGCGCTCGCCCTCGGTCCACATCGTGCGCGAGATCGCCTCGACGGCGTCCTGCGCGGGCGCGAGGTCGCGGAACAGCACGATCGCGGGCAGCGGCAGGATCGCCACGGCGCCGATGAGCGTGTTGCGGATGAGCGTGCGGCGGGAGAAGCCGGACTCCTCGTCGCCGAGCTGGAAGATCTCGACTGCACGCGCGCGGCTCTTCTCGGAGCCGCGGGAGAGGTGCCGCTCCTCGACGACCTCGTGGCTGCTCATGAGCTGGCGCGCCCAGTGCATGCCGCCGATGCCGACGCCCAGCAGGGCGAGGGCGATCGCGAGGCCGAGGAAGAGGTTGTTGAGGCGGACGCTCGTCATGTTGCCCGGCTCGATGGGCAGCGCGATGTAGGCGACGATCGCCAGCACCGAGCCGAGCATCGATGCCAGGAACCACCCGACGACCTGCCGCTCGGCGCGGCGCTCCTTCTCGGGGTACAGGTCGGTCTGGCGCGGGCGGTGCGGCGGCAGGCCGGGGTTCTGGAACGTGTCCGACTGCTCGATCGCGGCACCGCGGTCGTAGGCGACGACGCCCTGCTCGCTCGGAGCCGACTGGTCTTCAGCCGACATGCTGTTCCTCTCGTTGTCGTTCGCCATGGGTCAGTTCGGCCTGGAGGTGAGCCACACGGCGACGCCGACGAGGCCGCCGAGGCCGATGATCCAGATGAACAGGCCCTCCGACACCGGGCCGAGGCTGCCGAGGTCGAAGCCGCCGACCGACGGGTTCTCGTCGAGGTAGTCGAGGTACGCGATGATCTCGCGCTTCTGCTCAGGGGAGATGTTGGCGTCGTTGAACACCGGCATGTTCTGCGGGCCGGTGAGCATGGCCTCGTAGACGTGCTGGGGTGCGATGTCGCGCAGGTGCGGGGCCCACTTGCCCTCGGTGAGCGCGCCGCCGGCGCCGGCGACGTTGTGGCACATCGCGCAGTTGATGCGGAAGAGCTCCGCGCCGCGCGCGACGCCCTCGGCGTCGACGGCGGACGCGTCGAGCCACTCGGCGTCCGGGACGGCCGGTCCGGGGGCGAGCGCGGCGATGTACTCGCCCATCGCGTCGGACTGCTCCTGCGTGAACTGCGGTGCGCGCTGCTCGGCCTGCGGGCCCTGGAAGGCCATGGGCATGCGGCCGGTCATGACCTGGAAGTCGACGGATGCGGCGCCCACGCCGATGAGGCTCGGGCCGTTCTCGGTGCCCTCGGCCTCGAGGCCGTGGCACGAGGCGCAGTTCGCCCGGAACAGCTGCTCGCCGTCCTCGACGGTCAGCTGCTGCGAGTGCGGCGCGGCGGCCGGCTCGGCGTTCGCGACGGAGCTCACCGCGACCGAGGCGCCGCCGGCGACGACGAGCCCGATCATGAGCAGGGATGCGCTGGCGAGCGGGTGCCTGCGTCCGGTCTTCTTGCGTGCTGTCAACGTTCTCACCAAACCGTTACTTGAGCCAGTAGATGACGAGGTACAGGCCGATCCAGACCACGTCCACGAAGTGCCAGTAGTAGGAGATGACGTGCGCGCTCGTCGCCTCCTTGTGCCCGAACCGCTTCACCGCGTACGCGCGCCCGATCACGAACAGGAACGCGAACAGGCCGCCGGTCACGTGCAGGCCGTGGAAGCCGGTCGTGATGTAGAAGGCGGAGCCGTACGAGTTCGACTGCACCGAGACCCCGTGGTGCACGAGCTCCACGTACTCGAAGACCTGGAGCATGATGAAGATCGCGCCCATGGCATAGGTGAGGTAGAACCACTCGACCATGCCCCACTTCGAGAACTGCAGCGCGCGCCCCGTGCGGAACGGCATGTTGTGCTCCGCCGCGTTCGCCCCCGCCTGGCACGTGAAGCTCGACGCCAGCAGGATCGTGGTGTTGATCGTGGCGAAGAGCACGTTCAGCTTCTCGGCCTCGGTCGCGAACAGGTCGCCCGACATCGATCGGAGCGTGAAGTAGATCGCGAACAGGCCGGCGAAGAACATGACTTCGCTGCCCAGCCAGACGATCGTGCCGACCGCGACGGTGTTCGGCCGGCGGATCATCGGCGCGGTGGGCGACGAGGAGAGCGCAGTAGTGGACACGAAGGCCATCCTAGTGACAGTTCTACCGGCCGTAGTGACCCGGCGAGCCAGCGTGCCGCAAAAAGATAGGCTCGAGCCATGGATGCCCTCTTGACCTGGCCAGCCGTGCTCGAGACCCTCCTGGCGGGCGAGGATCTCGCCATCCGGCAGGCCGAGTGGGCGATGGCCGAGGTGGTCGCGGGCCGCGCGTCGGAGGCGCAGATCGCGGGCTTCCTCGTGGCGCTGCGCGGCAAGGGCGTCGTGGCGGAGGAGCTCGTCGGCTTCCGCGACGCGATCCTCGAGGCCGCGGTGCCGCTGCCCGGCGAGACGCGGGTCGTCGACATCGTCGGCACGGGCGGCGACCGCCAGCACACCGTCAACATCTCGACGACGGCGAGCATCGTGGTGGCGGCGACCGGGGTGCCGGTGCTCAAGCACGGCAACCGCGCGGTGTCATCCTCCTCCGGCGCCTCCGACGTGCTCGCGGCGCTCGGCCTCGTGCCCGCCGACGACGACCCCGCGGTCGTGCGGCGCATCCTCGAGCGGGCCGGTATCTCGTTCGCGTGGGCGACGCGCTTCCACCCCGGCTTCCGCCACGCCGGCCCCGTGCGCGCGCAGCTCGGCGTGCCGACCGTGTTCAACTACCTCGGCCCGCTCGTCAACCCGGCGAGGCCCGAGGTCTCGCTCGTCGGCGTCGCCGACAAGCACATCATCGAGCAGTTCGTCGGCGTCTTCGCGACCCGCGGGGCGACGGCGCTCGTCGTGCGCGGCGAGGACGGGCTCGACGAGCTCACGACCACCGGGCACTCGGAGCTGTGGGAGGTCGCGCGCGGCGACGTCGTCGAGCACGACATCGATCCGCGTGAGCTCGGCATCCGGCGCGCCTCGCTCGACGACCTGCGCGGCGGCTCGGCCGAGCACAACGCCGAGGTGCTCCGCCGCACGCTCGCGGGCGAGCAGGGGCCCGTGCGCGACGTCGTGCTGCTGAACGCGGCCGCCGCGCTCGTCGCCTGGCGGCTCGACGGCGACCCGCGCCAGAAGGACCGGTCCCTCGTCGAGCGCATGCGCGAGGAGCTCGCGGTCGCCGCCGACGCCATCGACTCCGGCGCGGCGATGCGCACGCTCGAGGCGTGGCAGGCGGCCGCTGCGGCATGATGCGCACGTGAGCACCGCCGCGGCCGAGCGCCCGCGCGCCCAACGGCAGACGACCTGGGCGCGCGACGAGGTGTGGCACTCGTGGCCGCTCGGCTGGGCGGATCGGACCTCGCGCTCGCTGCTGCTCGTCGCCCTCGCGGTCGGCGGGCTGCTCGCGTGCTTCGGGCTGACGCTGCTGCTGCACCGCCCGCCCGAGCTCGGTCCCTCGGTGACGCTGCGCAGCATCGGCGTGCTCCTGCTGCTGCTCGCGGCGATCGCGGCTCCCGCGTCGCGCAGCTACCGGCTCGGCGCGGCGTACTGCATCGTGCTGTTCGCGGCCGCGCAGGCGGCCGTGCTGCTCATGCAGTCGACATCGCTCCTCGGCCCGACGACGTACGGCGCCCTCGACGCGGTCAGCTTCGCGGGCTTCGGCGCGCTGCTCGTCGCCTGGATGCTCGTCCGGATGCGGCACCCCGTGACGATCCTCGTCGTCGTGCTCGGCTACGCGATCGGCGGGACGGCGTTCTACGCGCGCGCGCTGCCGGCGATCCGTGCCCGCCTCTTCGAGACCCCGTGGCAGGAGGCGGCGTCCGCGCTCGACGAGGGCATCGGGCGAGCCGGCGCCATCCTGCTCATCGCGAGCCTCGTGCTGCTCGGATGGTGGCTCGACGGGTGGATGCGGGCTCTGCTGCCGGTCGCGAACGTCGCCGAGCCCCACGCGTCCGGCCGAGCGCACCGCACGGGCGAGCGCCCGCGCATCCGCGTCGCGCTCGTGCTCATGCTCGTGTGCCTCGACCTCCTCGCCATCGCCGTCGCGATCTCGGCGAAGCAGCCGATCGCGCGCGGGCGGCTCTCGGAGGAGGACGACTGGTGGGCGTCGCTCGTCCTGACGGTCTCGACGGCGCGCGCGTCGTGCATCGTCCTCGGCATCGCCTGCGCCGTCATCTGGCTCTCCAACCCGGCGCAGCGGCCCATGTGAGCGCGGAGGGCGGGGCGACCGCGTCGCCCCGCCCTCGTGTGCCGAGCTCCCTGCCGGCTAGTCCACGTCCTCGTCGACCCAGTCGAGCGTCTTCTGCACCGCCTTCTTCCAGTTGCGGTACGTGCGGTCGCGCGCCTCCTGATCCATCTGCGGCTCCCAGCGGCGGTCCTCCTGCCACTGCTGGCGCAGCTCGTCGAGCGAGCCCCAGAACCCGACCGCGAGCCCGGCGGCGTACGCGGCCCCGAGCGCCGTCGTCTCCGCGACCACCGGCCGCACGACCGGGACGCGGAGGATGTCGGCCTGGAACTGCATGAGCGTGTCGTTCGCGATCATGCCGCCGTCGACCTTGAGCTCCGTGAGGTCGACACCGGAGTCGGCGTTCACCGCGTCGACCACCTCCGCCGTCTGGAACGCCGTCGCCTCGAGCGCCGCGCGGGCGATGTGGCCCTTGTTGACGTACCGGGTGAGACCCACGAGCGCACCCCGCGCATCCGGCCGCCAGTAGGGCGCGAAGAGGCCCGAGAACGCCGGCACGAAGTACGCGCCGCCGTTGTCGTCGACCGACTTCGCGAGCTGCTCGACCGAGGGCGCGTCGGGGATGAGCCCGAGGTTGTCGCGCAGCCACTGGATGAGCGAGCCGGTCACCGCGATCGAGCCCTCGAGCGCGTAGTGCGTCGGCTCGTCGCCGATCTTGTAGCCGACGGTCGTCAGGAGCCCGTTCTTCGAGTGGACGATCTCCTCGCCCGTGTTGAAGATGAGGAAGTTGCCGGTGCCGTACGTGTTCTTCGCCTCGCCCTTGTCGAACGCCGCCTGGCCGAACGTCGCCGCCTGCTGGTCGCCGAGGATGCCCGTGATGGGCGTCTCGCGCAGCAGCGACTCCGAGGCGGCGACGCCGAACTCGCCCGACGACGGCCGGATCTCGGGCAGCATCGAGCGCGGCACGCCGAAGTCCGCGAGGATCTCGTCGTCCCACTCGAGGGTCTCGAGGTCCATGAAGAGCGTGCGCGACGCGTTCGTGACATCGGTCGCGTGCACGCCGCCGTTCACGCCGCCCGTGAGGTTCCACAGCACCCACGAGTCGGTCGTGCCGAACAGCAGCTCGCCCGCTTCGGCGGCCTCGCGCGCGCCCTCGACGTTCTCGAGGATCCAGACGATCTTCGTGCCCGAGAAGTAGGTCGCGAGCGGCAGGCCGACCTTCTGCTTGTAGCGGTCGGTGTCGCCGTCCGCGAGTCGGTCGACGATCTTCTGCGTGCGCGTGTCCTGCCACACGATCGCGTTGTAGACCGGCTCGCCGGTCGTCCTGTTCCACACGACCGCGGTCTCGCGCTGGTTGGTGATGCCGATGGCCTTGACGTTGTGGCGGGTGACGTTGGCCTTCGACAGCGCCTGGCCGATCACCTCGCGCGTGTTGTTCCAGATCTCCATCGGGTCGTGCTCGACCCACCCCGCCTGGGGGAAGATCTGCTCGTGCTCGAGCTGGCCGGTGGCGACGATGCTGCCGGCGTGGTCGAAGAGGATGGCGCGAGTCGAGGTCGTGCCCTGGTCGATGGCGATGACGTAGTCGTTCAACGTTGCTCCTTGTTCGGTGAGGGATGCAGTGGTGCGATGCGCGCGGAGACGGAGGAAGGGGGCCGCGTCGACCCCCTTCCTCCGCTGTCAGGCTGCGAAGCCCGCGACGCCCGCGATGAGCGCGGGGGCGAGAGCCCCTGCGAGGACGCCGCCGATGATCGGGCCGACGACCGGGATCCAGCTGTAGCTCCAGTCGCTCGAGCCCTTGCCCCTGATGGGCAGCACCGCGTGCGCGATGCGCGGACCGAGGTCGCGCGCGGGGTTGATGGCGTAGCCCGTGGGCCCGCCGAGGGATGCGCCGATGCCGACGACGAGCAGGGCGACCGGCAGCGCGCCGAGCGCGGCGAGGCCGGCGGGGACCGATGCGTCGGCGTCGCCGTTCTGCACGCCGAAGGCGATCACGACGAACACGAGCACGAACGTGCCGATGATCTCGGTGACGAGGTTCCAGCCGGTCGAGCGGATCGCCGGGCCGGTCGAGAAGGTGCCGAGCTTCGCGCCCGGGTCCTCCTCGGCGTCGAAGTGCTGCTTGTACGCGAGCCAGCAGAGCACCGCGCCGATGAAGGCGCCGATGAACTGCCCGGCGAGGTACACCGGCAGCAGCCCCCACGCGTACTCGGTGCCGGTCGCGAGCGAGTTCGCGAGCAGGCCGAGCGTCACGGCGGGGTTGATGTGGGCGCCCGAGTAGATCGAGACGATCACGCCGGCGAAGACCGCGAAGCCCCAGCCGAAGTTGATCATGAGGAAGCCGCCGCCGAAGCCCTTGTTGCCCTTCAGCACGACGTTGGCGACCACGCCGCAGCCGAGGAGGATGAGCATCGCGGTGCCGACGAGCTCCGAGAGGAATACGAGACCTGGGTTCAGATCCACTGGCCCTGCTTTCTCTTCCACGGGCATCGTCGCCCGTACCGCTCGCTCGAGCGGTATCGCCACTGTAGCCACGCGCGACCCCCGGTGGAACCGGTTGTGAAATCTCCTCGACCCATCGAGAATCCGGGCGGCGAGGCGTAGCGTGAGGCGAGACGCCAAGCCGAAGGAGAGTCGCTCGTGAAGAAGCTCATCAACGATCCCGCGAAGACCGTCGACGAGGGGCTCGCGGGCTTCGCCGCTGCGCACCCCGAGCTCGTCCGGCTCGTGGTCGATCCGCCGTTCGTCGTCGTGCGGGCGGATGCGCCGGTCCCCGGCAAGGTCGGCCTCGTCTCGGGCGGCGGGTCGGGCCACGAGCCGCTGCACGCCGGCTACGTCGGCTTCGGGATGCTCGACGCCGCGGTGCCCGGGGCCATGTTCACCTCGCCCACGCCCGACCCCATCCTCGAGGCGACGCGGCAGGTGAACGCGGGGCAGGGCGTGCTCCACATCGTGAAGAACTACACGGGGGACGTGCTCAACTTCGAGACGGCCGCGGACCTCGCGCTCGCGGAGGGCATCGAGGTGCAGACGGTGATCGTCGACGACGACGTCGCGGTCAAGGACTCGCTCTACACCGCGGGACGGCGCGGGGTCGCGGGCACGCTGCTCGTCGAGAAGCTCGCGGGCGCCGCGGCGCAGCGCGGCGACACCCTCGACGAGGTCGCGGAGGTCGCCCGCACGGTCAACAGCCGGGTGCGATCGATGGGCATGGCGCTCGCGCCGTGCACCGTGCCGCACGCGGGCGAGCCGAGCTTCGAGCTCGGCGACGACGAGATCGAGATCGGCATCGGCATCCACGGCGAGCCGGGCCGCGAGCGGATCGCGCTCGAGCCCGCGGACCGGATCGTCGACCGGCTCCTCCAGCCGATCCTCGACGACCTGCCGTTCACGAGCGGCGACCGCGTCGTGCTGCTCGTCAACGGCATGGGCGGCACGCCGCTGTCGGAGCTCTACATCGTCTTCCGCCGCGCGGCCGAGGTGCTCGCCGACCGCGGCCTCGAGCTCGCGCGCTCGCTCGTCGGCTCCTACGTCACGAGCCTCGAGATGCAGGGCGTCTCGCTCACGCTCCTGCAGGTCGACGACCGCCTGCTCGAGCTCTACGACGCGCCGGTCGAGACGGCCGCGCTGCGGTGGGGTCGGTGACGGCGCTCGACGGCGCGTGGGCGCGCCGCTGGATCGAGGCGGTCGCCGCCGAGGTCGCGCGGCGCAAGGCCGAGCTGACCGCCCTCGACCGCGCGATCGGCGACGCCGACCACGGCGAGAACCTCGACCGCGGCTTCCAGGCGGTGCTCGGCCGCCTCGACGCGCTCGACGAGCGCCCGACGCCCGGCGCCGTGCTCAAGCTCGTCGCGACCACCCTCATCTCGACCGTCGGCGGCGCGGCCGGGCCGCTCTACGGCACCGCGTTCCTCAAGGGCGCGATGGCCGCCGGCGACCGCGGCGCGCTCGATGCCGCGGGGCTCGTCGAGGTGCTCGCGGCCGCGCGCGACGGCATCGTCGCGCGCGGCAAGGCCGAGCCCGGCGACAAGACCATGGTGGAT
>NZ_JANQCH010000169.1 GCF_024723325.1 Agrococcus sp. HG114 | reverse complement strand
CGACCGCCTCGACCGCCGCGAGGCGCGGTTCGCCGCGCAGCGCGCCCGGCCGCAGCTCGAGCGAGGCGCGATCGCCGATGAGCGCGCGCCGCTCGGCGAGGTAGCCGGGGTCGAGGAGCCGGTCGAGGTCGGCGCCGTCGCCGAACCACGCGTCGCGATCGGCGAGGGCGAGCTTCGTCGCCTCGGCGGCGACGTGCACGATGTCGGCGTCGAACGCCTCCGCCCGCTCGGGCAGGAGCGGATCGGCGACGCCGAGCGCCTCGAGCAGCGCGGGGCCCTGCGACCACGCGCCCGCCTTGTGCACGGTCGTGCCGCGCCACGGCATCGCGACGGTCGGCTCCCACGAGGGGCGCCACGCGGCGAGGTCGTCGCCCGTGAGCAGGCCAGCGTGGGCGGCGCCGCTCGAGTCCATCGCCTCCTCGCGCGCGTGCCGGTCGACCGCCTCTGCCACGAAGCCCTCGCTCCACGCGGCGATCGCCGCGTCGCACGCGGCCTCGCGCCCGAGCCCTCGGCCGGCGTCGGCGAGGCGGCGGTAGGTGGCCGCGAGCGCGGGGTTGCGGATGACGTCCCACGGCTCCGGCGCCGGGTCGGCCCACAGCGCCGCCGACGCGGGCCAGTGCTCGCGGAAGAACGCGGCGCGGCCCGCGATCGTGCGCGCGACGCGCGGCAGCACGCGGTGGCCGCGCTCGGCGAGCTCGATCGCGAACGCGAGCACGTCGGCGGGCGCCCACGTGCCGTGGTCGCGCAGCAGCGCGAACCACGCGGGCACCGCACCCGGGACGACGGCCGCGAGGAGACCCGTGCCGGGGATGTGCGCGATGCCCTCCTGCCGCATCCGCTCGATGGTCGCGGCGGCAGGCGTCACGCCCTGGCCGCACAGCACCTCGGGCTCCCGGCCCGGGACGCGCACGATCGCGGGCAGGTCGCCGCCGGGGCCGTTGAGGTGCGGCTCGACGACGTGCAGCACGAAGCCCGCGGCGGCGGCCGCGTCGGCGGCGTTGCCGCCGCGCTCGAGCACCGCCATGCCGCTCGCGGAGGCGAGCCAGTGGGTCGAGGCGACGGCCCCGAAGGAGCCCTGGAGCGGCGGTCGGGTGCGCATCATGCCGACACGCTATCGACCTCCGCCCGGGTGTCGGCGGGCCGCTCGTCGCCGAGGATGCGGGCGGCGCTCGCACCGGGGTCGAGGTCGAGCCGGCGCAGCAGCTGCGCGTTGAGCGCCACCACGATCGTCGAGAGCGACATCAGGATCGCGCCGACCGACATCGGCAGCACGAAGCCGAGCGGGGCGAGCACGCCGGCGGCGAGCGGCACGGCGACCATGTTGTAGCCCGCGGCCCACCACAGGTTCTGCACCATCTTCCGCGCGCTCGCGCGCGAGAGCTCGACGACCGAGAGCACGCTGCGCGGGTCGGAGCTCGCGAGGATCACGTCGGCGGAGGCGATCGCGACGTCGGTGCCCGCGCCGATCGCGAGGCCCACGTCGGCGCGCGCGAGCGCGGGCGCGTCGTTCACGCCGTCCCCGACGAACGCGACGGCCCGCCCTTCCTGCTGCAGGCGCGCGACCTCCCGCTCCTTGTGCTCGGGCCGCACGTTCGCGGCGACCCGATCGATCCCGAGCTCGCGCGCGACCGACTGCGCGACCGCCTCCGCGTCGCCCGTGATCATGCCGACCTCGAGGCCGAGCGCGTGCAGCGCATCCACCGCCTGCCGCGACTCGGGGCGGATGGCGTCGGCGAGCCGGAGCGCGCCCGCCACCCGTCCGTCGACGACGACGTGCAGGATGATCGCTCCCTCGGCGCGCCACGCCTCGACGGCGGTGAGCTCGGTCGCCCCCTCCTCCTCGAGCATGTGCGGACCGCCGACGCGCACGCGCGCACCGTCGACCGCGGCGGTGACGCCGACCGCGGGGGAGGAGGTGAAGTCGGATGCGCCGGGCACGGGGAGCGAGGCCTGCTCGGCCGCGCGCACGATCGCCCGGGCGAGCGGGTGCTCGCTCGCGGCCTCGGCCGCAGCGGCGAGCGCGAGCAGCCGGTCGGCGTCGCCGTCGACCGCGTGGACCTCGAGCACGGCGGGCTCGCCCGCCGTCAGGGTGCCGGTCTTGTCGAACAGCACGATGTCGATGCCGCGCATCGTCTCGAGCGCGAGCCGGTCGGCGATGAGCACGCCGCCGCGAGCGGCGCGCTCGGTCGCGATCGAGACGACGAGCGGGATCGCGAGGCCGAGCGCGTGGGGGCACGCGATGACGAGCACGGTGACGGCCCGCACGACCGCGTCGTCGGGGGCGCCGACGAGGGTCCACGCGACCGCGGTGATCGCGGCGGCGACGAGCGCGAACCAGAACAGCCAGCCGGCCGCGCGATCCGCGAGCCGCTGCGCCTTCGAGGTGGATGCCTGCGCGTCCGCGACGAGCTTGCGGATGCCCGCGAGCGCGGTGTCGTCGCCGATCGCGTCGACGCGCACCCGCACCCCCGAGTCCGTCGCGACCGTGCCGGCGACCACGCGGTCGCCCGGCTCACGGGTCACGGGCCGCGACTCGCCCGTGATCATCGACTCGTCGAAGCTCGCGCTGCCGGCGATGACGGCGCCGTCGGCGGGCACGCGCGCGCCGGGCCGCACGACGACGACGTCGCCCACGCGCAGCGCGTCGGGCGCGACCCGCTCGATGCCGTCCGGCGTCTCGCGCTCTGCCTCGTCGGGCAGCAGCGCGGCGAGCGAGTCGAGCGCGGATGCCGTGTGCGCGAGCGAGCGCATCTCGAGCCAGTGGCCGAGCAGCATGATGACGACGAGCAGCGCGAGCTCCCACCAGAAGTCGAGGTGGTGCTCGGCGAAGCCGAGCGACGCAGCCCAGGAGGCGACGAACGCGACCGTGATCGCGAGGCCGATGAGCAGCATCATGCCGGGCTTCCGCGCGCGCAGCTCGTCGACGGCGCCGACGAGGAACGGCCGGCCGCCGAGCACGTAGATCGCGGTGCCGAGGAGCGGCGAGACCAGCGCGAGGCCGGGGACGTCGGGCAGCGGGTAGCCGAGCACCGAGGCGAACATCTCGCTCAGCAGCACCGTCGGGACCGCGAGCGCGAGCATCCACCAGAACAGGCGCCGGTAGACCGCCACGTGGTCGCCGTGCCCCGCGTGGCCCATGTGCCCGTCGCTGCCTCCTCGATGGCCGTGCGCCGCGTGCCCTTCGTGCGCCGCGTGCCCGTCGTGCCCTTGGTGCCCCGCGTGCCTCGCGTGCCCGTCGTGCCCTCCGTGCGCCGCGTGCCCCGCGTGCCCGTCGTGCCCTCCGTGCGCCGCGTGCCCTCCGTGCGCCGCGTGCCCTTCGTGCGCCGCGTGCGCGACGTGCTGGTGCTGCGCTGCGGGCTCGTCGCGCGGGCGGCCGTGCTCGTCGTGCACGTCGTGGTGGTGGGCGTGCGCCGGGCGCGTCTCGCGCTCGGCTTCCTCGTGCCCGTGACCGGTGGACGGGTGTCCCTGCGTTCCGCTCATGGCCCGACCGTATACCCCCGGGGGGTATAGCGCAACAGGTTCGAGCGGCGTTCTCCACAGTCCCCGGATGCTCGTGCGCGGCGCCGTGCCGCGATGGCGCACCCTCCCGGCATGGAGACCGTGAAGATCCGAACACCGCAGTCGCTGCTGCGCCTGCTGCCCAGGCTAGTCGGGCCCGTCGAGCCACCGTCGCTCGTCGCCCTGCCGTTCTCCGGAGGCCGCTCCGGCATGCCGATGGTCGTCGACCTGCCCGAGCGGCGCTCCGCGACCGCGATCGCCCGCGCGATCCGCGCCGGCAGCCTGGGAGGCGACGCCGTCGTGCTCATCGCGTGCCTCGCGTCGCCGCTCGGGGCCGGCCCGCTCCCGCTCGCCGAGGAGCTCGGACGGCTCGCGCGCGAGCTCGCGAGGCGCGGGACCCGGGTGCTCGAGCTGCTCGCGCTCGCGCCCGACGCGTGGGGCGACTACGCCGCGCCGGACGGGGCGCGCGGTCCGCTCGCCGAGCTCGACCTGCTCGACGACCCCGCGC
>NZ_JANQCH010000168.1 GCF_024723325.1 Agrococcus sp. HG114 | reverse complement strand
GCACGTGCGGCCGCGCCTGCGCGAGCGCGACGCCCAGGACGCCGGTGCCGCACGCGAGGTCGATCGCGTGCGACGCATCCGGCATCGCGCCGAGGTGCTCGAGCAGCGTCTGCGCGCCGATGTCGATCGCGGTGCCGGCGAAGGCGGCGCCGTGCGCGACGACCGTGAGCGGGCCGCCCGCGAGCCGGTGCGTGCGCGAGCGCGGCCAGCTGATGCCGGGCCGCAGCGGCCCCTCGGCGTGGAGGACGCGCGACTTGCGGCGGCCGTGGCTCGCGCGCACGTATTGGAAGCTGCGGCCGAGCAGCGCGTTCATGCTCATCGACATGTGCTTCACGCGGCCGCCGGCGACGACGCGCACCGCGTCGTCGGCGTACGTGGCGACGAGCTCGGCGATCTCGTCGAGCGCGTCGAGCGAGCGCGGCAGCTGCAGCAGCACGAGCCGGGCACCGGCGACGAGGGATGCGTCGAGGCCGTGGTGCGCGAAGGCCGACAGCCCCGTGCGCTCCGCGTTCGCGTCGAGCGCGCGCTCGCCGACGATCGAGTCCTGGTGCACGCGCACGCGGGCCGCGCCCGCGGCGAGCGCCCCGAGCGCGAGCGCGCCGTGCCGGTCGCCGATCACCACCACATCGTCGAGGCGGTCGAGCGCGCCCGCCTCGTCGAGGATGAGCGCGTCGGAGGCGTCGTGCGCCTGCAGCGTCGGGTCCTCGACGTCGGGCCAGCGGCGGAGGGCCGCGAAGAGCGCGTCGCGATCGGTCACGCATCGATCCTCGCAGTTCCCGCAGGCCCCGGGGCGCGGCGGCTGCGGATGATTCGGCGCTGGTGCGGGTCGGCGGCTCGGAGTAGCGTCCGGCGCGTGACCGCACCGCAGCGCCCGGGCACGATGCCCGACCTCGCCTCGCTCGCCTCCTCCCTCTCCGGCCGGGTCACGCTGCCGGATGACCCCGCGTTCGACGCCGAGCGCATGCCCTGGAACCTCGCGATCGACCAGCGGCCGCTCGCGGTCGCCCATCCCGCGGGCGTCGACGACCTGCGCGCGATCCTCGCCGCGGCGCGCGACACGGGCGCGACGGTCGCCGTGCAGCCGACCGGCCACGGCGCATCCGGCGCCCTCGAGGGCGCGATCCTCACCCGCATGGGCGCGTTCGACCGGATCGAGGTCGACGCGGCCGCGCGCACCGCGACGATCGGCGCGGGCGTGCTGTGGGGCGCGGTGATCGCGGCGCTCGAGGGCACAGGGCTCGTCGCGCCGTCGGGCACGAGCCGGGTCGTGAGCCCCGCGGGCTACCTGCTCGGCGGCGGCCACTCGTGGGTGAGCCGCTGGGCGGGGCTCGGCGCGCAGTCGCTGCGCGCCGCGTGGCTCCTCCGGCCGGACGGGACGCACGAGCGCGTCGACGACGCATCCGACCCCGAGACGATGTGGGCGCTGCGCGGCGCGGGCGCGCTCGTCGGCATCGTCACCGAGCTCGAAGTCGACCTGCACGAGGCGCCCGCCATGGCCGGCGGCATGCTGACGTTCGAGGCGGTCGACGGGCCGGCGGTGCTGCGCGCGGTGCGCGACGCGGCGGCGGATGCGCCGGAGGGGCTCGGGCTCTTCTGCTCGACGATGCGCATGCCCGACGTGCCGATGCTGCCCGAGGAGGTGCGCGGGCGCAGCTTCACGACGGTCGAGGTGCTCGGCCGCTCGGCGTCCGACCTCGCGCCGCTCGAAGCCATCCGGACCGCCGCGACGCCGACCTCGGAGCGGATCGGGCCGATCACGCAGGCCGGGCTCGCGGCGATGTCGATGGAGCCCGAGGAGCCCTCCCCCGGCGGCGGCAGCTCGCACGCGCTCGACGGCCTGCCCGACGACGCGATCGACGAGCTGCTCGAGTGGCGAGCGCGCGACGAGCAGTGGGCGCTCGTCGCCCTCACGCTGCGCATGCTCGGCGGGGTGCTCGACGCGCCGCGCCGGCCGGGGTTCGCGTCGCTCGCCGGCGCCGCCTGGATCACGCACGCACTCGTGCCGCAGTTCCCCGGCGCGCCGATCCAGCCGGGCCTCGCGAGCCTCGCGGGCCTCGACGCGCTCCTCGGCCCGCACCGCTCGACCCGGATGGTGCCGACCTTCCTCGGCCCGGACGAGACGCTCGAGCAGTGCGGCAGCGCCGAGGAGGTCGCCCACCTGCGGCACATCCGCGATGCGGCCGATCCCGACGGCGTGCTGCACGAGTGGCGGCTGCCGCGCTGAGCGCCGCGGACGCCGCCCGACCGATGTCGGGCGACCGGGCACGGACGACGAAGTCGTCGGGAACGTTGGGATGCGCCTGCGGGCAGCTGCGGCCTACCGTGCTGCCATGAGCAGCATCCTGCGCAGCGGCATCGTCGCCGCAGCGGTCGTCCTCCTCGCCGCCGGCTGCGCGGCGGGCCCCGGCGCTTCCGGCGGGTCGGCCCCGTCCGCGACCGACGCTCCCCCCGCACCGGCCCAGCCGGTCGTCACGGGAGCCGAGGCACGGGCCCAGCTGGCCGACCTGCCGATGCCGAGCGCCACCGAGCCCGTGATGGCGATCGGGCTCGTGCTCGACGACGGCGAACCGATCCTGTGCCTCGGGCCCGTCGCCGAGTCCGCGCCGCCGCAGTGCGCAGGCCCCGCGCTCGTCGGGTTCGACTGGGCGCAGGTCGCCGAGCCGGTCGAGATGAGCGAGGTGCGGTGGGCGCACGTCGCGATGCAGGTCACCTACGACGCTGAGGCGTTCACGGTGACGCAGGTCGGCGAGCTGCTCGACCTCGCGGCGATCACGATGCCGGCGATCGAGTACCCGACGGGCGACCTCGACGACGCGACGATCGCCGCCGTGCAGGAGGACCTCATGACGCTGCGACGGCGGGATGTGTTCGGCGCCGCCGGCATGGACGGCGTCGTCGTGCTCTCGGTGCTGCACGACGACGGCTCGATGCAGGAAGCGCTCGACGGCATCTACGGCGAGGGCGTCGTCTTCGTCGAGTCGGCGCTCCGCTGATCAGGATCGCTGGTCGAGCCGTCGGCCGCAGGCCGACGAGTCTCGCCTCGCTCACATGCGCGGTGGGCGACGTCGTGACTGATCGCTCGGAGTGGTCTCGACTCGTGCGCCTTGGGCGCACTGCTCGACCAGCGAGACGCGCGCTGGCTCAGGCGTCGACGCGCTCGCGCTCGCGCGTCGTGCGCTGCCCGACCACCGCCGAGACCCCGTCCTGCCGCATCGAGACGCCGTAGAGCGCATCCGCGATCTCCATCGTGCGCTTCTGGTGCGTGATGATGATGAGCTGCGAGCTCTCGCGCAGCTGCTCGAACACCGTGAGCAGCCGGCCGAGGTTCGCGTCGTCGAGCGCCGCCTCGACCTCGTCCATGATGTAGAACGGGCTCGGCCGCGCCTTGAAGATCGCGACCATGAGCGCGACCGCCGCAAGCGAGCGCTCGCCGCCCGAGAGCAGCGAGATGCGGTCGATCTTCTTGCCTGCCGGTCGCACGGTCACCTCGACGCCCGTCTCGAGCATGTTCTCCGGGTCGGTGAGCGTGAGCGCGCCCGAGCCGCCGGGGAAGAGGATCGGGAAGACCTCGGTGAACGCCGCCTTCGTGTCCTCGAACGCGGCCGCGAAGATGGTCTCCATCGTCACGTCGAGGTCGGCGATGATCTGCTCGAGGTCCTTGCGGGTCTTCGCGAGGTCGGCGAGCTGCTCGGTGAGGAACGTGTGCCGCTGCTCGAGCGCCGCGAACTCCTCGAGCGCGAGCGGGTTGACGCGGCCGAGCCGCGCGAGCTTGCCCTCGGCCTCCTTGAGCCGTGCCTGCTCCGCCTTCCTGTCCCACTCCTCGCCCGGCGCGTACTCGGCGACGAGCACCGCCTCCTCGAGGCCGAGCTCGCTCCCGGCGCGCTCGAGCAGGTTCGACAGGTGCAGCCGCTGCTCGTACGCCTCCATCTCGGCGACGTGCACGTGCTCGGTGAGCTCCTGCAGGCGCTCGCGCAGCGTCCCCTCGCTGCGCCGCAGCCGCCCGAGCTCCTCGTTGCGGTCGCGCCGGGCCGCCTCGCGCTCCGCGAGCACGCCGCGCGCCTCGGCGACCGAGCGCTCGGCGACGCCGAGCACCGGCGGGATCGCCTCGAGCACGCGAGCGGCCTGCTCTCGCTGCCGCTCGCGCAGCACCGCGC
>NZ_JANQCH010000167.1 GCF_024723325.1 Agrococcus sp. HG114 | reverse complement strand
GTCGAGCGCGAGCGCACGCCGTGGCAGCGGCTCGTCGCGAGCGTCGTCGGGGAGGAGTCCGCCGCGCGCGACCGCGCGCGCGAGCTCGGGGGCCGAGTGCGGCGGGCGGTCGAGCCGGTGCTCGAGCCGATCACGGGCTTCGGCTGGGCGGTGCTCGTGGGCACCGCGCTCGCCCTCGTGGCCGGGATCGCGCTCGGTTGGAAGGAGCTCATCGTCATGGGCATCGCGGGCGCGGTGCTGCTGCTCGCGGCCGTCGCCTTCATCGTCGGCCGCAACCGCTACCGCATCGAGCTCGACCTCGCCTACACGCGCGTCGTCGTGGGCGAGCGCGCCCTCGGGCGCATCGAGATCCACGCCGCGTCGACGAAGCCGCTGCTGCCCGCGACGATCGAGGTGCCCGTCGGCAAGGCGCTCGCGTCGTTCCACCTGCCGCGCATGCAGCCGGGCGACGTGCACGAGGACGTCTTCGCGATCCCCACGAGCCGGCGCACGATCCTGCAGGTCGGCCCCGTGCGCTCCGTGCGCGGCGACCCCGTGGGCCTCCTCAAGCGGCAGGTCAAGTGGACCGACCCCGTCGAGCTGTTCGTGCACCCCAAGACCGTGCAGCTCGACGAGACCGCGCCGGGCCTCATCCGCGACCTCGAGGGCATCACGACGCGCGACCTCACGAACAGCGACATCGCGTTCCACGCGCTGCGGGACTACGTCGCGGGCGACGACCGCCGCTACATCCACTGGAAGTCGTCGGCGCGCACGGGCCAGCTCATGGTCCGGCAGTTCGAGCAGACGCGCCGCAGCGTGCTCGCGCTCGGGCTCTCGACCGCGCCCGACGACTACGCCGACCCGGCCGAGTTCGAGACCGCGATCTCGGTCCTCGGCTCGCTCGGGCTGCAGGCGATCCGCGACGAGATGGACGTCGTGGTGCAGACGTCGCGGCAGACGGTGCCCGCCACGACCGGCAAGCGGCTGCTCGACGCGCTCTCGGGCGTCGAGTGGTCGCCCCGCGACGACCGCTTCCTCGACCTCGCCGCGACGGTCGCGCGCGCGCACGCCGGCGCATCCGTCGTCATGCTGCACGCGGGCGCGAACGTCGACCCGGCGCTCGTGCGCCGCGCGCGCACGCTGCTCCCGACCCAGGCGCGGGTCATCGTCTTCACGGTCGTGCGCGGGGCGAAGCCGAAGCTCCAGCCGATCGGCGACGTCGCGCTCGCGACCCTCGGCTCGGTGAGCGACCTGCCGCGCGTCATGCGGGGGGTGGCGCTGCAGTGAGCGAGGAGCGGATGCTCCCGCGGCCGCTGCCGCGGGCCGCGGTCGACTGCGCGGCGATCCTCGTCGTGCTGCTCGCGGCGACGCTCGCGTTCGGCCCCGTCTTCGGCGGCACCCGGTACCTCGTCGCCGGCATCGGCGGCAGCCTGCTCGGGATCGCGGTCGGCGTCGTCACGTCGCTGCGCCCGCTGCGCGGGTGGCTCATGACGGCCGCGGGCTTCGTGCTCGCGCTCGTCGTCTTCGGGCCGGCGCTCGCCGTGCCGCGGCAGACGATCGGCGGCGTCGTGCCGACGCTCGAGGGCTGGCGGGAGCTGCTGCTCGGCGTCGTCTTCTCCTGGAAGGGCCTCCTCACCGCGGAGCCGCCGGCCGAGGGCTTCCCGAGCCTGCTCGTCGTGCCGTTCCTCACCACGCTGCTGTGCGGGACCGTCGCGACCGTGCTCGCCCTGCGGCTCGAGCGGGGCGCGCCCTTCGCGATGGTGCCGCCCGTCGTCGCGCTCGTCGTCGGCATCGCATTCGGCACGAAGATCGCCTTCTGGCCGACGGCGCTCGGCGCGGTCGTCGCGGGCGTGGTGCTCGCGTGGTCGGCGTGGCGCCGCGCCACGTGGCGCACGAGCCTGGGCGACGAGGTCGAGGTCACGAACGACAGCCGGTTCCGCGTGCGCGCGCGCAAGCATCGCGCGCGGGGGGCGATCGCGATGATCGCCGCCGCGATGGCGGTCGCCGCGCTCGTCAGCATCCCGATCCAGCCGCAGAGCCGCGCGGTGCTGCGCGACACCGTCGAGCCCCCGATCGAGCTCGCCGAGCACCCGAGCCCGCTCGCGGGGTTCCGCACGTGGCACAAGCACTTCGAGGACGAGACGCTGCTGACGGTGAGCGGGATGCCCGCGGGCTCCCGGCTGCGGCTCGCGACCTTCGACTACTACGACGGCACCGTGTTCGCGGTGGCCGGCTCGCAGCAGGTGAGCGGGTCCGGCTCGTTCGCCCGCATCGGCGACGAGGTGCTCGTGCAGCAGTCGGGCGACCCGGCGACCGTGCGGGTCGAGGTGGGCGGCTACAGCGGCATCTGGGTGCCCGACGTCGGCTACATGCAGTCGCTCGCCTTCGAGGGCCCGCGCGCGGCCGACCTGCAGGGCTCGCTCCACTACAACGGCCAGACCGGCACGGCGATCGCGCTCGACGGCCTCGCGCAGGGCGACGCGTACGAGCTGCAGGCGATCGTGCCCGCTCAGCCGGATCACGAGGAGCTCGACGGCGTGCCCATCACCCGCGTGCAGGTGCCCGAGCCGGCCGTCGTCCCGGACCTGCTGCAGGCGTGGGTGTCGGAGCACGGCGCGAGCGGCCAGAGCAGCTTCGAGAACCTCGAGGCGATGCTCCAGCGCCTGCAGAACGGCAGCTTCAGCCACGGGCTCGAGGACGACACGATCCCGTCGCTCGCGGGCCACGGCGCGGTGCGCATCCAGGACATGTTCGACCAGGAGGTGCTCGTCGGCGACGACGAGCAGTACGCGACCGCGTTCGCGCTCGCGCTCTCGCGCATCAACGTGCCCGCGCGCGTCGTCATGGGCCTGTACCCCGACGACGGCTTCCCCGGGGGCGCGGAGCCGGTCGAGGTGACCGGCGGCGACATGCACGCGTGGGTCGAGGTGCCGTTCGAGGGGCTCGGCTGGGTGCGGTTCGACCCCACCCCGCCCGAGGACAACGACCAGATCCAGCCGGAGCCGGAGCCGAAGCCCGAGCCGAAGCCGCAGGTGCTGCAGCCGCCGCAGCCGCCCGAGGAGCCCGCCGAGATGTCGCCCGACACCGTGGCGGACGAGGGGCAGGAGGAGGACGACGAGGAGCCCGCCGACACGTCGTGGCTCGTCTGGCTGTGGGTCGCCGGCGGTGCGCTGCTCGTGCTGCTCCTGCTGCTGCTGCCGTTCCTCGTCGTCGGCGCGCTCAAGGCCGCGCGCCGCAAGCGGCGCCGCCGGGCAGCGCGCGAGAGCGACCGGCTCGCCGGCGGCTGGCACGAGGTCGTCGACGAGGCGGTCGACCTGGGCCTGGCCGTGCCGGCCGGCGTGACGCGGCGCGAGGTCGCCCGCGCCGTCGCGGCTCGCTACCCTCGCTCGAGGGCGACCGACATCGGCGAGTTCGTCGACGAGGGCGTGTTCGGCCCCGGCGAGCCCGATCCGGCGGAGGTCGACGCGTTCTGGCTCGACGTCGAGCGGAGCGTCCAGGGCATGCGCTCGGAGGCCACGCGCCGAGAGCGCGTGCTGGGCATGCTGTCGATGCGGTCGTTCGCGAGACGGCGGCAGGAGCGGAGGCGACGGTGATCTGGGAGATCGACGAGGGGCGCAGGGCCGTCGAGGGGCTCGACGAGTCGGGACGCCCCGACCCGGAGTACGCGGCGGCGCTCGGGCTGCGGCCCGCCCCGCTCGGCCGGCGCGCGCTCGCCTCGGCCATTGAGCTCACCCTCTACGCCCTCCTGCAGCTGCCCTACTGGCTCGTCGCGCTGCCGTCGCTGCTGAGCGTGGCGACCGGGGCGCTGCAGCCCTACGGACTCGTCAACCACCCGGGCTTCGCGTGGATGGTGGTCGCGACCGCCGCATCCGCGGTGCTCACCACCGCCTTCGTGGTCGTGCAGATCGTGCTGCACGGCCGACGGGGCGTCACGCTCGGCAAGGCGCTCACGGGCATCCGCTCGATCCACGTCGCGACCCTCGCGCGACCGGGGATCGCGCGGGCGCTCGGCCGCGCGCTGCTGCTCGGCGCGAGCTTCCTCGTGCCGGTCGTGGGACCGGCGCTGCTGTTCTCCTCGGCGCTCTTCGACAGCGAGCGGCGCGGCAGGAGCTGGCTCGACAAGGCCGCCGGCACGTGGTTCGTCGACGTGCGCGCCGGGCTCGACCCGTACCACGAGAAGAGGATGCGCATCGCGCGGAAGACGGTGCAGGCCGCGCCCGAGGCCGAGCGGGCGCCGCTGCCGTCGCTCGCGACGCCGGCCGACCGCGCGGGGCTCGCATACCGCCCGGGCGCCCGGACGAGCTCGGGCGTCATCGGCGC
>NZ_JANQCH010000166.1 GCF_024723325.1 Agrococcus sp. HG114 | reverse complement strand
GTCTGCTGAGGACGCCACACGGCCCGCTCCGGCCCCCGCGCCCAGCCGCCAGCGCCCATCCGTACCGGCCATGGCGAGCACGGTAGGGCGGATGCTCGCGCCCGGGTGCCGTCGGCTGCACCGGCTGTGGACGGCGGCCGCCGCGCGCGCTCGCTCAGCGCCCGGCGGACCGAGCGCGCCTCAGCGGCCTCCGCCGAGGCTCACCCGACGACGAAGTTCACGAGCTTCGGCGCCCGCACGATCGCCTTCCGCAGCGTCGCGTCGCCGATCGCCCGCGCGACGCCCGGCAGCTCGCGCGCGAGGCGCTCGAGCTCGGCGTCGACGATGTCGACCGGCACGTCGACCCGGTCCCGCACCTTGCCGTTGACCTGCACGACCGCGGTCGTCGTCTGCTCGACGAGCAGCGACCGATCGGCCTTGCGCCAGCCCGCGTTCGCGACCGACGGCTCGTGACCGAGGTTCGCCCACATGTCCTCGGCCGTGTAGGGCGCGAAGAGCGACAGGCCGAGCGCGATCGTCTCGACCGCCTCGCGCACCGCGGGGTCCGCGGCGCCCGGGCCCGAGTCGACGGCCTTCCGCGTCGCGTTCGTCAGCTCCATGAGCCGCGCGACGACCACGTTGAACTTGAGCGCCTCCACGAGGCCCGGCGCATCCGCCAGGAACCGGTGGGTCTCGCGCCGCAGCCCGCGGTCGCCGGCCTTCGGGTCGGCGCCGACCTTCGCGAGCGGCTCCTTCGAGAGCCGCCACGCGCGCGCGAGGAACTTCTGCGCGCCGGTCGGGCTCACGTCGCGCCAGTCGATGTCGTCCTCGGGCGGGCCGGCGAAGCTCATCGCGAGCCGCACGGCGTCGACGCCGTGGCGCTCGAGCTCGTCGGAGAGCTCGACGAGGTTGCCCTTCGACTTCGACATCTTGCCGCCGTCGAGGATGACCATGCCCTGGTTGAGCAGCGACTCGAACGGCTCGGTGAAGGGCACGTGGCCCATGTCGAAGAGCACCTTCGTGATGAAGCGCGCGTAGAGCAGGTGCAGGATCGCGTGCTCGACGCCGCCGACGTAGCGGTCGACTGGCGCCCAGCGCTCGACCTGCGACTTGTCGAACGGCTGGGTGTCGTCGTTCGGGCTGAGGAACCGCAGGTAGTACCACGACGAGTCGACGAACGTGTCCATCGTGTCGGCGTCGCGGCGCGCGGGGCTGCCGTCGATCGGCGAGGGCACGTTCACCCACTCCTCGGCGGCGCCGAGCGGGCTCGTGCCCTTCGGCGACAGGTCGAGGCCGTGCGAGTCGGGCAGCGTGACGGGCAGCTGCTCGAACGGCACGGGCACCTCCTGCCCGTCGGCGGTGTGGATGATGGGGATGGGCGTGCCCCAGTAGCGCTGCCGGCTCACGAGCCAGTCGCGCAGCCGGAACGACTTCGCGGCGCGGCCGACGCCCTCGCGCTCGAGCAGCTGGATCATGCGGCCGATCGCGTGCTGCTTCGAGAGCCCGTCGAGCTCGCCCGAGTTGATGATGCGGCCGTCTCCCGTGAGCGCGACGCCGGTCTTCCTCGGGTCGAGCTCGGGCACGTCGTCCGGCAGCACCGCGTTGCCGTGCTCGTCGAGCGGGATGGCCGGCATGACGCCCGTGACCGGGGCGTTCGTGTCGACGACGACCTTGACGGGCAGGTCGAAGGCGAGCGCGAAGTCGAGGTCGCGCTGGTCGTGCGCGGGCACGGCCATCACCGCGCCGTGGCCGTAGTCGGCGAGCACGTAGTCGGCGGCCCACACGGGCAGCCGCTCGCCCGTGAGCGGGTGGATCGCGAAGCGGCCGAGGTCGACGCCGGTCTTGGGGCGCTCGGTGCTCTGCCGGTCGATCTCGGTCATGCGGCCGACGGTGTCGAGGTAGTCCTGGAACCGCATCCGCACCTCCGGCGAGGCGCCGGCGGCGAGCTCGGCGGCGAGGTCGGAGTCGGGCGCGACGACCATGAACGTCGCGCCGTAGAGGGTGTCGGGGCGGGTCGTGAAGACCGGCACGCGCGAGTGGTGGCCCTCGATCTCGAACTCGACCTCGGCGCCCTCGGAGCGGCCGATCCAGTTGCGCTGCATGCGCAGCACCTTCTCGGGCCAGCGGCCCTCGAGCTGGTTGAGGTCGTCGAGCAGCCGGTCGGCGTAGTCGGTGATCTTGAAGTACCACTGGGTGAGCTTCTTCTTCACCACCGGGGTGTCGCAGCGCTCGCACAGGCCGCCGATGACCTGCTCGTTCGCGAGCACCGTCTGGTCCTTGGGGCACCAGTTGACGTTCGAGGGCTTCCGGTAGGCGAGGCCCGCCTTGTACATCTCGAGGAACAGCCACTGGTTCCACTTGTAGTAGCTGGGGTCGGAGGTGTGGAGGATGCGGTCCCAGTCGAACGCGGTCGCGTAGAGCCGCATCGAGCGCTTGTGCTGCTCGATGTTCGCCTCGGTCCACTCCTTCGGGTCGGCGCCGCGCTTGATCGCGGCGTTCTCGGCCGGCAGGCCGAACGAGTCCCAGCCGATGGGGTGGAGCACGTTGAAGCCCTGCTGCCGCCAGTAGCGCGCGAGCACGTCGCCGTAGGCGTACGACTCCGCGTGGCCCATGTGGAGGTCGCCCGAGGGGTAGGGGAACATGTCGAGCACGTACTTGCGCGGCCGGGTGTCGGTCTCGTCGTCCGTCGCGAAGGGGCGCAGGCGGTCCCACACCGGCAGCCATCGCTGCTGGATGCGGGCGAAGTCGTAGGTCTCGTCAGTCACGTGGGGCTCCTGGGTGGCGTCGGCCGGAAGCGGCGCGACGGCTTCCCAGTCTACGGGCGGTCGCGCGGCCCTGCCGCGTGGCACAATCGGGAGCACCCGGAGGGAGGCTCAAGGGTGCCCGAGTTCGAGAACCCGCCCGCGACGGTCGATGTCCCAGGCGCCCGCGTCACGCGCATCGTCGCCGTCGACGCCGCGCGGCACACCGTGTGGCGCTGCCTGACGGAGCCCGAGCTGCTCGCGCGCTGGCTCGGGGACATCGCCGCCTTCCCCGAGGGCGTCGCGGTGGGCGCGACGGGCCGCTTCGCGTGGACTGGCGAGGTCGTGCTCGCCGCGCGCGTCACCGCCCTCGAGCCTGAGTCGCGCGTGGAGTTCGACTGGGCAGAGGGGATCCTGTCGGACCGCGCCTCGACGGTCGAGCTGACGCTGCGCGACATCGACGGCTCGACGCAGGTGCACCTCGTCGAGTCGGGCTTCCCCCTCGAGGGCGACGACGCGGCCAAGCGGGAGTCGCTGCGGGCGCTCGCCGCGGGCTGGACGGTCGAGCTCGACGAGCTCGTCGAGCTCGCCGAGCAGCTCGAGGCGGCATCGATCTGAGCAAACTGGCGCAACCGGCGGGTTGCGCGTGTCGCTCGCGCCTCCTATCGTGACCTGCAACCGAACGATTGCAGGAGGAGCCATGCACGAGCCCGAGGCCGTCGTCGACGAGGCAGGCGCCCGCGTCACCCGCACGATCGAGGTGCGCGCGCCCATCGGGGTCGTCTGGGAGGCGCTCACCGACCCGCGCGAGCTCGCCGCGTGGTTCGGCGACACCGCGACCTTCCCCGACGGCACCGGCGCCGGCGCATCCGGGACCTTCGGGTGGAGCGACCACGGCGACTTCCCCGCGCGCGTCGAGCGGGCCGAGCCGCCGCACGTGTGGGCGTTCCGGTGGGGCACGCCCGGCGAGCCGCTCCGCGACGACAACAGCACCCTCGCGACGTTCACGCTCGAGGAGACCGGCTCCGGCACCCGGCTCACCGTCGTCGAGACCGGCTTCGAGCGGCTCGGGGACGCCGCCGCGGTGCGGGCGGCGCTCGAGGACAACCGGGAGGGCTGGACCTCCGAGCTCGACGAGCTCGTCGCGCTCGTCGCCCGCCGCTGGACGCCGTCGGCGGTCGATCCGGTCGGCGGCACCATCACGCGCTCCCTCGACATCCCCGCACCGCGAGCGCTCGTGTGGCAGCACCTCACCGACCCCGCCTCGATCGAGCGGTGGTGGGGGCACCCGGCCGACTTCCCGGGCGGCATGCGCGCGGGCGTCACGGGCACGTTCGAGCACGAGGGGCGCCGCTGGCCGATCGCGCTCCGCATCGTGCGGCCCGAGTCGACGCTCGCGTTCCGCTGGGGCGACTTCGACGAGCCCGAGCCCGGCCCGACCGCGTGCGACGTGCGCTTCGACCTCGAGTCGCTCGAGCACGGCGGCACGCGCGTCACGGTCGTCGAGTCGGGGTGGATGCGCGTGCCCGCCGAGGAGCGCGACGAGCGGATGCAGGGCAACGCGGGCGGCTGGGAGCTCGCGCTCGACGGCCTGCGGCGGCACGTGCTGGCCGCGGCGCGAGCGTGACCGGCGC
>NZ_JANQCH010000165.1 GCF_024723325.1 Agrococcus sp. HG114 | reverse complement strand
CCCCACAGCGGCCCGCCGGTGCTCGCGCCGAGCCACGCGGCGGCCGAGTCGCCGATCGCGACGCCGACCGCGGCGACGAGCCCCGCCACGGCGGCGCTCGAGGCGACCGCGGGCAGCACCACGCGCATCCGCCGTCGCACCGCCCCCACGCGAGCACCCTAGCCGCGCGGCGCGTCGCCTTGCGGCCGCATCGAACGTGTGTTCGAATGATCGCATGCGATGGGAGACGCAGACCGCGACGCACATCGACGACGACGCGCTGCCGGGGCTCGAGGAGCGGGCGAGCGTGCTCGAGTCATGGCCGACCCCGGGCTTCGACGGCACGTCGTTCCTCGAGATCACGGCGAAGAGCGCGCTCAACCACGTCGCGGGCGACGGCTTCATGGGCGGCGCGTGGACGATCAACCCCTACCGAGGCTGCCAGCACGCGTGCCGCTACTGCTTCGCGCGCAACACGCACACGTACCTCGACCTCGACGCTGGCGCCGACTTCGACTCGCGCATCGTCGTGAAGGCGAACCTCGTCGAGGTGCTCGAGCGCGAGCTCGCGGGCCCGAGGCGCGACGTCGACGCGGTGCAGCTCGGCACGAACACCGATCCGTACCAGCGCGCCGAGGGCCGCTACCGGCTCATGCCCGGGGTGCTGCGCGCGCTCGCGCGACACGGCGCCTCGATCTCGATCCTCACGAAGGGCACGCTCCTCCGCCGCGACCTGCCGCTGCTGCAGTCGATCGCGCGCGACGTGCCGGTCTCGATCGCGATGTCGATCGCGATCTTCGACGACGCGCTGCAGCAGGAGGTCGAGCCCGGCACGCCCACGACGCGCTCCCGCCTCGAGACCGTGCGTGCCGTGCGCGACGCGGGCCTCGACTGCGCGGTGTTCGCGATGCCGATCCTCCCGGGCCTCACCGACACGCGAGCGCACCTCGAGACGGCGTTCGCTGCGATCGCCGACGCGGGCGCGACGAGCGCGATCGCGAGCGCCCTGCACCTGCGGCCGGGCGCGCGCGAGTGGTACCTGCAGTGGCTCCGGGCCGAGCACCCGGAGCTGCTGCCGCTCTACGACCGCGTCTACCGCGACGCGCGCGGCCGCTTCGGCTCCTACGCGCACCCTGAGTACCGGTCGTGGCTGCGCGATCGCATCCGCCCGCTGCAGCGCCGGCACGGGCTCGGGCGCACGGTCGTGGCGCCCGGCACCGGCATCTCGGCGGTCGCGCCGAGCAACCGCGCGAAGCAGCTGCCGTCGACCTCGGGCGAGCCGATGCTCGCGGCGGCGACGCTCTTCTGAGCGGTGCGGCAGCGGCGGCCCGAGGGCGCGGTGCGGATCAGGCGAGCGCGTCAGGTCCCTCGGTGACGAGCACGTGGAACTGCGCGGCGTCGATGATGCGCACGCCGAGCGCCTCGGCCTTCGCGAGCTTCGAGCCGGCGCCGGGACCGGCCGCGACGAAGTCGGTCTTCTTCGACACGCTCGAGGCGGCCTTGCCGCCCGCGGCCATGATCGCCTCCTCGGCGCCCTCGCGCGTGTAGCCCTCGAGCGAGCCGGTCGCGACGACCGTGAGCCCCGCGAGCACGCCGCCGCGCTCGGCCGCCGCACCGGGACCGGGATGACCGGGGGTCGCGAACCGCACGCCCGCCGCTCGCCACGCGTCGACGATCTCGCGGTGCCAGTCGACCGCGAGCCACTCGACGACCGCGTCCGCGATGATCGGCCCGACCCCCTCGACCTCGGCGAGCTCCTGCGGGGTCGCCGCCTCGATCGCCCCGAGCGAGCCGAACCAGCCGGCGAGCGCCCGCGCGGCGACCGGCCCGACGTGGCGGATGTTCAGGGAGACGAGCTGCCGCCAGAGGTCCTTGGTCTTCGCTCGCTCGAGCTCAGCGAGGAGGGTCTCCGCCTGCTTCGACGGGTAGGCCACCTCGAGCTTCGTGATGCCCGCCTTCCGACGCTCGGCGGCCGTCATCGACTCCGTGCCCTCGGGGTACTCGCGCCGCACGACCTGGAACGGGCGCCGCACGACCGGCTCGCCGTCGTCGTCGAGCTTCGGCTGCCCCGTCTCGGCGTCGCGCACGACGACCTCGATGGGCACGAGCTGCTCGAGCGTGAGCGCGAACAGCCCCGCCTCGGTCGGCAGCGGCGGCTCAGCGGGCACGCGCGGCTGCGTGAGCGCGGCCGCCGTGACCTCGCCGAGCGCCTCGATGTCGAGCGCGCCGCGGCTGCCGATGTGCTCGACGCGGCCGCGCACCTGAGCGGGGCAGTCCTTCGCGTTCGGGCAGCGCAGGTCGACGTCGCCCTCCTTCATCGGACGCAGCGGCGTGCCGCACTCGGGGCAGCGCTCCGGCATCACGAACTCGCGCTCGGTGCCGTCCCGCAGCTCGACGACCGGGCCGAGCACCTCCGGGATCACGTCGCCCGCCTTCCGGAGCACGACCGTGTCGCCGATGAGGACGCCCTTGACGCGCACGACGTCCTGGTTGTGGAGCGTCGCCTGCCGCACGACGGAGCCGGCGACCTGCACGGGCGCCATGTTGGCGTAGGGCGTCGCCCGACCGGTGCGGCCGACGCTCACGACGATGTCGAGCAGCTTCGTGTGCACCTCCTCGGGCGGGTACTTGTAGGCGATCGCCCACCGCGGGGCGCGGCTCGTGATGCCGAGCTCGGCGTGCAGCGAGAGCTCGTCGACCTTGACGACGATGCCGTCGAGCTGGTGCTCGACCGAGTGCCGCTGCTCGCCGAAGCGCTCGACGTAGGCGACGACCTCGTCGACGCCGCCGAGCACCTCCACGTGCGGGCTCGTCGGCAGCCCCCACGACGCGAGCAGCCCGTACACCTCGCTCTGCGCCGCCACGGGCGGGTCGCCCCACGCGCCGAAGCCGTGCACGTACATCGCGAGCGCCTCGATGCGCGCCTCGCCCGCCTCGCGCTCGAGCCCGGTCTTCTTCTCGAGCTGCTGCCGCAGACCGCCGGAGGCGGCGTTGCGCGGGTTGGCGAACGCGGGGAAGCGCTTCGCCGCGCGATCGGCGGCCCGCTCCTCGTCGAACTCGCCCCGGCTCGCGGCCGGCCGCTGCTCCCACTTCGCGCGGTCCTCGGCGATCGAGCGCTCGCGGAACTCCGCCTGCAGCGCGTTCAGCCGCTCGAAGGCGGCGACGGGGATGAAGACCTCGCCGCGCACCTCGACGACCTCGGGGTGGTCGTCGCCCGCCAGCCGGTGGGGGATGCCGGCGACGCGCAGGGCGTTCGTCGTCACGACCTCGCCGACCCGCCCGTCGCCGCGCGTCGCGGCGGACGTGAGCACGCCGCGCTCGTAGCGCAGCGCGATCGCGAGGCCGTCGATCTTCAGCTCGGTGAGCCAGGCGACCTCGCGCCCGGCCGCGGCCTCGGTCTTCGCGCACCACTCGCGCAGCTCCTCGATCGAGAAGACGTTGTCGAGGCTCAGCATGCGCTCGCGGTGCTCGATCGTCGGCAGGCCGCCCGTCGTGCCGCCCTGCACCGACTGCGTCGGCGAGTCCTGGCTCTGCAGCTCGGGGTGCTCGCGCTCGAGCGCCTCGAGATCGTGCACGAGCGCGTCGTACTCGGCGTCGGACATGATCGACGCGTCCCGGTCGTAGTAGGCGGCGCTCGCCTCCTCGATGCGCGTCCGCAGCTCCTGCGCCCGCTCGTTCGCATCGCTCAGGGCGTGGTCTGCTCCGATTCCCACCATGCGCCCATTGTGCACGCCCCTCCCGACAGCCATGCTGGCCCCGACTTCGGAGCGGAACGCGTTCCAATCCGAACGGCCGGGAGCGACGAACCCCCGACCGAGACCCCGCTCGTCACCGCGGCGAGCGGGCCGGCGGCAGCCGGAGAAGGAGGAGTCATGTCGCAATCACCCAATCGGCTCGTCGCCACGATCTTCGGCGCCGTGTACCTGCTCGTCGGGGTGCTCGGGCTGTTCGTGGCCGGCCCGAACTTCGCCGGGGAGGAGGGCGGGCTGCTGCTCGGCGTCTTCCAGGTGAACCACCTGCACAACATCGTGCACCTGCTCATCGGGGCGGCGCTCCTCATGGCCGGCCTCCGCAGCACCCCCGCCGCGCGCAGCACCAACATCGCGGTCGGAGCCGTCTACCTCATCGTGGGCATCGTCGGCTTCTTCCTCGTGGGGACGGCGCTCAACATCCTCGCCCTCAACACCGCCGACCACATCCTGCACCTCGCCTCGGCGATCGTGCTGCTCGGCACGGGCCTCGCGCTCGACCGCGACACCACGGCGCGCCGCGCCGCGATCTAGCGCAGTGGTCGCGCCGATGCGGGTCGCAGGAGCCGTGGCGGCGCTCGGGGCGGCGCTCATCGCACTCGCGGTGGGCGCCGCCGCCGCGCCGTGGCTCGCGGCGCCGATCCTCGCG
>NZ_JANQCH010000164.1 GCF_024723325.1 Agrococcus sp. HG114 | reverse complement strand
CCGCGACGCCGGCCGCGAGGCCCGTCGCGCGCAGGCGCCCGCCGACGCCGCGGCCGGTCGGCACGATCTCGCGGTAGCGGAAGCGGTCGCCGTAGCCGCGACCGCGGAGCGCGTGCGAGCGCAGCACGAGTCGGGTTTTGTACGAGGCCATCACGAACGGGGCCGCCCACTCCCCCGTCTCGCCGTCGCGGAACTGCCGCCGCGCATCCGCCGCCGCCCGCACCGCGACGCCGCCCGTGAGCGCCGCCGGGTCCGCGAGGATGCGCCGCAGGTGCCGGTCGCGCCCGGCGAGCTCGAGCTGCGCGCGCAGCGAGTCGACCGTGCCGCCGCTGATGCCGCCCGAGAGCTCGCGCGCCCGCAGCGTCGTGTCGGTGAGGCCGCCCGCGCCGCGGTCGGCCGCGAGGGCGTGGAGCACGTGCACCGAGAGGTCGGAGGGCACCGAGTCGAAGCCGCACGAGACGACGAGCCGTGCTCCGCTGCCGCGTGCCGCGTCGTGGCAGCGCTCGATCGCCTCGCGCACGAAGAGCACCTCGCCGGTGAGGTCGGCGTAGTCGGTCCCGGCCGCCGCGCACGCCTCGACGAGCGGCAGCCCGTACCGGAGGTACGGACCGACCGTGCTCGCCACGACGCGCGAGCGCTCCGCCATCGAGCGCAGGCTCGGCTCGTCGCCGCTGTCGGCGAGCACGAGCAGCCACTCGGACGCCGCGGGGCCCAGCGCGGCGCGCACGCGCTCGAGCCGGTCGAGCGATCGGCCCGCGAGCCCGACGCGCAGGCCGGGCGGTGTGGCCTCGGCGAGGTGCTCCGCCACGAGCCGCCCGACGAAGCCCGTCGCGCCGTAGAGGATGAGGTCGAGCTCGCGCATCCCGCCAGCGTGGCCGCCGACCCTCGCCGAGCGCTGTGCGATCGCTGACGGCGGACGCCGGAGCCCGGGCGGGGTACACGGGCGCGGTAGGATGCTCTGGTGCTCATCTGCCTGACGGCGAGTCACAAGAACGCCGACTTCACCGCCCTCGAGGCGCTGTCGTCCGCCGACGCCTCGGCACTGCCCACCTCGTTCGCAGCGCACCCCGCGATCGACGGCGCCGTCGTCGTCTCGACGTGCAACCGCTTCGAGGTCTACCTCGACGTCGACGCCGAGCCCGAGGAGGTCGCGGGCATCGCGCAGGGCGCCGCGGCGGAGGCGCTCGGCGCCCACAGCCCCGAGACGCTCGAGCCGCTCGTCGACACCCGCGCGGCCGAGCACCTGTTCGCCGTCGCCGCGGGCCTCGAGTCGGTCGTGATCGGGGAGGGCGAGATCGCCGGGCAGGTGCGCCGCGCGCTCGCCTCCGCGCAGGAGGCGGGCACGACCTCGCCCCACCTCGAGCGCCTCTTCCAGCGCGCGTCCGAGACGCAGCGGGGCATCAAGAACCGCACCGGCATCGGCGAGGCGGGCCGATCGATCGTGCGCCTCGCGCTCGACCTCGCGAGCGCACGCGTCGACTTCGCGGGCGCGCGCGTGCTGCTCGTCGGCACCGGCCGCTTCGCGGGCGTCTCGCTCGCCGAGCTGCGCCGCCGCGGCGCCCAGCACATCGAGGTGTGGAGCCCGTCCGACCGCGGCGAGGGCTTCGCCCGCAGCCACGCGATCGGCTACGTCGACCCGCGCGACGCGGCGCTCGCCGCCGCGAGCGCCGACGTCATCGTGACGTGCACGAGCGCCGACCACCACGTCGTCGACGCCGCGCTGCTGACCGCCGGCCGCGAGCGCCTCGCCGCGACCCACGACTTCCCGGGCTCCGCGGTCGACGACCACGACGCATCCGCGTGCCCGATCGTGCACGACTCGGGCGCCACGTGCCCTGTGCACGCGGGCGGCGACGCGTGCCCCGTCGAGCACGGTCGCGCGGCGCAGCTCGTCATCGACATGGGCATGCCCCGCAACGTCGACCCCGACGTCGCGTCGGTGCCCGGCGTCGAGGTGCTCGACCTCGAGACGATCCGGCTCCACGCCCCGCTCGAGCACCTCACCGCGACCGAGGACGCGCGCGACCTCGTGCGCAAGGCCGCGCGGCGCTTCGAGCGCGGCACCGCCGAGCGCGAGGCCGGGCAGGCGATCGCGGCGCTGCGCGAGCACGTCGAGCAGGCCCTCGAGGCCGAGCTCGGCCGCATCGCGAAGCGCGGCACCGAGGAGGAGCGCAGGCTCGCCGAGCAGGCGCTCCGCCACTTCGCGGGCGTCGTGCTGCACAAGCCGACCGTGCGCGCGCGCCGCCTCGCGGCCGAGGGGCGCCACGACGACCTCCTCTCCGCGGTCGACGCGCTGCTCGGCGACGACACCGCCGCGTGACCCAGGGGCAGCTCTCCTCGAGCGAGGAGCCCGCCACCGGACCCCACGGCATCCTGCCGCCGGCCGGCGTCGAGACCGACCCGCGGGAGACCGGCGGCGACGCGCCGCAGCGCCGCCGCCGCATGGTCGACCTCGCGCCGCTCCGGGCGAGCCCGGCGTTCGCGCGCCTCTGGATCGGCACTGCCATCAGCGGCATCGGCGCCCAGATGACGATCGTCGCGGTCGGCCTGCAGATCTTCGACATGACCGGCAGCACGATGATGGTCGCGCTCGTCGGCGGCATCGCCCTCGTGCCGATGATCGTCGCGGGACTCTGGGGCGGGATGCTCGCGGACGCGTTCGACCGCCGCGCGCTGCTCATCGCCTCGAGCCTCACCGGCTGGGCGGCGGTGCTCGGCCTCGTCGCGCTCTCGGCGTGGGACGCGTCGCTCGTCGCGGGCGGCGAGCGCGCGCCCGTGTGGCCCTTCTACGTGCTCACGACCGTGAACACCGTCGCCGCGACCATCTCGGGCGCGACGCGCTCGGCCGTGACCCCGCGCATCCTGCCCCCCGAGCTCATCTCGAGGGCGGCGGCGCTCAACGGCATCTCGTTCGGCACCATGCTCACCGTCGGGCCGGCCGCCGCGGGCGTGCTCGTCGCGACGGTCGGCCTGCCGATCACGTTCGCGGTCGACGCGGTGCTCTTCGCCGGCGGCTTCCTCGGCATCATCGGGCTGCCGAGGCTGCCCCCGCTCGGCGCGGTGTCGAAGCCCGGGCTCGAGTCGCTGCGCGAGGGCTGGCGGTTCCTGCGGCACGCGCCCAACATCCGCATGTCGTTCCTCGCCGACATCATCGCGATGACGTTCGGCCGCCCGTTCGCGCTGCTGCCGGCCGTCGGCGCGCTCGTGATCGGCGGCGGGCCCGTCACGGTCGGGGTGCTCACCGCGGCTGCGGCGATCGGCACCCTGCTCGCGAGCCTCTTCTCCGGCCCGGTCGCGCACGTGCACCGGCACGGGCTCGCCGTCGCGCGCGCGATCGCCGTCTACGGCGGCTTCGTCGCGATCCTCGGCGTCGTCGTCCTCGCGATGTCGCTCGGCCTCGGCGGGCCGGTGGGACCGGAGTGGTCGCAGGTGTCGTGGCCCGCGCTCATCGTCGCGGCGGTCGCGCTCGCGGGCATGGGCGCGAGCGACGAGATCAGCGCCATCTTCCGCTCGACGATGCTGCTCACCGCCGCGCCCGACGACATGCGCGGCCGCACCCAGGGCATCTTCCAGGTCGTCGTCGCGGGCGGTCCTCGGCTCGGCGACCTCTACGCGGGCGCCGCCGCGAGCCTCATCGCGCTGTGGGCCCCGCCGCTCTTCGGGGGACTCCTCATCGTCGTGCTCATCGCGACCGTCACGCGCGCCCAGCGCTCGTTCCTCGCCTACGACGCGCGGCATCCCACGCCCTAGCACCGGCTCGGGGCCGCCCGCGCACCCGACACCGCGGCTGAGAGTCCCATGGGCGAAGCCTCAGTCGCCCTTGGGCGCCCCCTGCCGACGGCGCGCATAGCGTGACCGCCATCCGATCGAGGGAAGCCGGTGCCCATGCTCGAGCAGCAGCCCGCACACCCGGGCCCACCGCCGCAGCGCGACGCGCTGCTCTCCCTCTCCGCGCCCACCCAGGCCTGGTCGCGACTCGACGGCTCCATGGCCGGCGAGGGGCTCAGCGGCGTCTTCCACGGCGGCTGGCGCTTCGTGCGGAGCATCGCGCTGCTCGTCGACGGCGAACCCGTCGAGCTCAGCCCCTCCTCGAGCGAGACCGACTGGGCGCTGTTCCGCGGTTCCGCGCCGGGCCGCGCCGCCGAGGGCGGCGGCGTCGTCCTCGAGCGGATGCGCGAGGTCGGTCCGGGCACGCTCGTCGAGCGGGCGACGCTCGCCAACGACAGCGAGGCGCCGATCGAGGCGCTCATGGAGCTCGCGGTCGAGGTCGCGTTCGCGCCGCTCGAGGCGGTGCGCGCGGGGCGGCCCGCCGGCGTCGCGGTGCGCGCGCGGGTCGACGGCGACGAGGCCGTGGTGACCGACGGCATCCGCACCCTGCGCGTGCAGGGCAGGGGCGGGCGCGTGCGGCTCGAGCGAGACC
>NZ_JANQCH010000163.1 GCF_024723325.1 Agrococcus sp. HG114 | reverse complement strand
GTGCTCGGCCACGTCGCGCAGGACGACGCCGTCGCCGCGCGCGCCCCGCCGCGCATCCGCCCCCGACGCGTCGTCAGCGGCCGCCTCGGCCGCGTCGAGCCGCTCGGCGTCGAGCTCGTTGAGCCGGGCGGTGAGCCGCTCGGCCGCGCGGCGCGCGTTGACGAACACGATCGTCGAGCGGTGCCGGTCGACGAGCTCGAGCACCTCGCGCTCGATGTGCGGCCAGATCGAGGCCTGCTCGGGCTGCTCCTCGATCGAGCCGAACGCGCTGCCGGTCGGCGCCGAGCCGGGCTGGTCGCGCCGCTGCGGGCCGCGCAGGTCGGTCATGTCGTCGACGGGCACCGTGATCGTGAGCTCGATCGTCTTCTCGCTCGGCGGCGCGACGACGCTCACCGGCGCCGGTCCGCCGAGGAACGCGGCGACCTCGTCGACCGGGCTCACCGTCGCCGAGAGGCCGATGCGCTGCGCGGGGGCCGCGAGCATCGCGTCGAGCCGCTCGAGGCTCAGCGCGAGGTGCGAGCCGCGCTTGGTCGGGAAGACCGCGTGCACCTCGTCGACGATGATCGTCTCGACCGCGCGGAGGGTCTCGCGCGCCCGGCTCGTGAGCAGCAGGAACAGCGACTCGGGCGTCGTGATGAGGATGTCGGGCGGGTGCTTCGCCTGCGCCCGGCGCTCCTCCTGCGGGGTGTCGCCCGTGCGCAGGCCGATGCGGATGGGCGGCGGCTCGAGCCCGTCGGCGCGGCCCTGCGCGGCGATGCCCGCGAGCGGCGCGCGCAGGTTGCGGTCGACGTCGACGGCGAGCGCCTTGAGCGGCGAGACGTAGAGCACGCGCACGCCGGGCTCGCGCGCCGCTCCCGGCTCCGCGTCCTCGCGGTGCAGCCGGTCGATCGACCAGAGGAACGCGGCGAGCGTCTTGCCCGAGCCGGTCGGCGCGACGACGAGCGTGTGGTCGCCGCGCGCGATCGCCGTCCACGCCTCCTCCTGCGCCGGCGTCGGCGCGGGGAACGCCCCCGTGAACCACGCGCGGGTCGCGGGGGAGAAGAGCTCGAGGGCGGCGCCCATCCGGTCAGTACAGCACAGCGGCCCTCAGCATCCGCCTGCGCGGGCCCGGATCTGCCCTCGTGACACCGTCAGGCACCGCGGCTATGGTGAGCGACCACCGCCGGCCCGGGCTCGCCGGGCGGCGAGGCAGCCGAGGAGGACCCGTGGTCGCGCACATCCCGGACGATCGAGCCAAGCACCCGCGCACGATCCTCGCGGGGCCCTACGGGCATCCGCTCCACCCGATCCTCATCACGGTGCCCGTGGGCTCGTGGATCGCCGCGCTCGTCTTCGACGTCATGGCGCTGCTCTCGGAGGACCGGGCGGGACTGCTGATGGGTTCGCAGATCCTCGTCGGCATCGGCATCGTCGGGGCGCTCGTCGCGGCCATCCTCGGGTTCCTCGACTACAGCGTCATCCCGCCGCGCACCCCGGCGAAGCGCACCGCGGTCGTGCACATGGTGCTCAACCTGCTCGCGGTCGTCGTGTTCGCGTTCAGCTGGCTCGCGCGGGCGAGCGCCGACGGCGAGGAGATCCCCGTCATCGGCATCGCGCTCACCCTCATCGGCCTCGCGCTCATCAGCGTCTCGGGGTACCTCGGCGGCAAGCTCGCCTACCACTACGGCGTGCGCGTCGCGGGCGAGGAGAAGCAGGTCGAGGGCTTCCAGAAGCTCTGAAACCCGGCACTGGGCTCGATGCGGTGGCATCGAGCCCCACGGCGGCTAGTCCGTGCCGAGGTCCATCGCGGCGCGGTCGTTCCACTGCTCGATCGCCTCGGGGTCGGCCTCGGGCGACGCGACGATCTCCTCGGAGCGGCCGATCTCGAGCGCGCCGAGCAGCTTCGCCGTCTCGCCCTCGACGAGGCCGGCGGCCGCGTAGCCCTCGAGCCGCGAGCGCGAGTCGGCGATGTCGAGGTTGCGCATCGTGAGCTGCCCGATGCGGTCGGACGGGTCGAACGCCGCGTCGCCGACGCGCTCCATCGAGAGCTTGTCCGGGTGGTACGAGAACGAGTCGCCGCGCGTGTCGACGATCGTGTAGTCCTCGCCCCGGCGCAGGCGCAGCACGACCTCGCCGGTCACCGACGACCCGACCCAGCGCTGGATCGACTCGCGCAGCATGAGCGACTGCGGGTCGAGCCAGCGGCCCTCGTACATGAGGCGGCCGAGGCGGCGGCCCTGCTCGTGGTAGGTCGCGATCGTGTCCTCGTTGTGGATCGCGTTGAGCAGTCGCTCGTAGGCGATGTGCAGCAGCGCCATGCCGGGGGCCTCGTAGATGCCGCGGCTCTTCGCCTCGATGATGCGGTTCTCGATCTGGTCGCTCATGCCGAGCCCGTGCCGGCCGCCGATCGCGTTCGCCTCGTGCACGAGCGCCACCGCGTCCGGGAACTCGACGCCGTCGATCGCCACCGGGCGCCCGGCCTCGAACCGGATCGTGACGTCCTCGGTGGGGATCTCGACCGACTCGTCCCAGAAGCGCACGCCCATGATGGGCTCGACGATCTCCATCGACGTGTCGAGGTGCTCGAGCGTCTTCGCCTCGTGGGTCGCGCCCCAGATGTTCGCGTCGGTCGAGTAGGCCTTCTCGGTCGCGTCGCGGTAGGGGTAGCCGTGCGCGACGAGCCACTCCGACATCTCCTTGCGGCCGCCGAGCTCGGTGACGAAGCGCTCGTCGAGCCACGGCTTGTAGATGCGCAGCGCCGGGTTCGCCATGAGCCCGTAGCGGTAGAACCGCTCGATGTCGTTGCCCTTGTAGGTCGAGCCGTCGCCCCAGATCTCGACGCCGTCCTCCTTCATCGCGCGCACGAGCAGCATGCCCGTGACCGCGCGCCCGAGCGGCGTCGTGTTGAAGTACGTCCGGCCGGCCGAGCGGATGTGGAACGCGCCGGTCGCGAGCGCCACGAGCCCCTCCTCGACGAGCGCCTCCTTCGCGTCGACGAGCCGCGAGCCCTCCGCGCCGTAGGCCGTCGCGCGACCGGGCACCGCGTCGATGTCGGGCTCGTCGTACTGCCCGATGTCTGCGGTGTAGGTGTACGGCACGGCGCCGTTGTGGCGCATCCACGCGACGGCGCACGACGTGTCGAGTCCGCCGGAGAAGGCGATGCCGACGCGCTCGCCGACGGGCAGGGAGGAGAGGACCTTGGACATGCCCTCAATCCTACGTTCGGGGTCGGATGCGCCGGGCCCACGGGTGCGGGCACGCGAACCTGGGAAGACGCCCCTTGCCGCGTCAGGAGGCGCATGCGACCGTAGATTGGGGGACATGCACCCCTCGCGGCGTACCCGGAGGCGATGATGCAGGTCGACGAGCGATTCGAGGTCGGCGCCTCGCGCGCCGAGGTGTTCCGGCTCTGGACGGCGTTCGAGCAGTATCCGAGCTTCCTGACCGGGGTCGACTCGGTCTACGCGGAGACGAGCGAGCGCCTCCGCTGGCGCGCGTCGATCGCCGGTCTGCCCCGGTCGTTCTACGCGATCGTCACCGAGTACGAGCCCGACGAGCGCCTCGCCTTCGTGAGCGTCGACCAGTCCTCGCTCGGCTGGTGGGTCGACCTCGTCGAGCTCGGGCCGCACCGCACCGAGGTGCGGGTGCGGGTCATCGTGTCGCCGCGCGGCGACCTGTGGGCGCCGGGCCTGACCGAGCTCGACGAGCTCACGATCCGCTGCGATCTCCTTCGGTTCCGAGCGCTCGCGGAGGGCACGCTCAGCCAGGCCGCATAGCGTCGCAGGCCCGAGACATCCGCTCGACAGACAGAAGGAGCTCCACCATGCCCCAGGTCACCGACAGCATCGACGTCAAGGCCCCCATCAGCGCCGTCTACGCGCTCTGGACCCAGTTCGAGGACTTCCCGAAGTTCATGGGCGGTGTCGAGTCGATCACGCAGCTGACCGACACGACGCTGCACTGGGTCGTCTCGATCGCGGGCGTGGAGCGCGAGTTCGACGCCGAGATCACCGAGCAGCACATGGACGAGCGCGTCGCGTGGCGCAGCCTCGACGGCGAGACCCACGCGGGCGTCGTGACCTTCCACCGCATCGACGACGACACCACCCGCGTCAACGTGCAGATCGACTGGAAGCCGCAGGGCGTGGTCGAGGCCGCGGGCGCGCTGCTGCAGATCGACGACGCGCAGATCGGCAAGGACCTCAAGCGCTTCAAGGAGATCGCCGAGGCGACGCCGGCCCAGCAGGCAGTCGACGCCGGCTGGGAGGGCGACGTCGAGCGCCCGACCGACCGCCTCGGCCAGTAGGCCGCGTCCGACCGATCCACAGCCGACGACCCGGTCCGCTCCCGTAGCGTGCGCTCCATGAGCATCGAGCACTGGAGCGAGGTCGGCGAGAGCATCGACCGGGTCTTCGCCTGGCACACGCGCCCGGGGGCGCTGCAGCGGCTCGCGCCGCCGTGGCTCCCCGGGCGCGTCCGCCGTGAGGCGGCGTCGCTCGCCGACGGCCGCGCCGAGCTCGCGCTGCCGGGC
>NZ_JANQCH010000162.1 GCF_024723325.1 Agrococcus sp. HG114 | reverse complement strand
CGCGCGGCGTGTGGGTGCCCGGCCTGCCCGTCGAGGTGCCGCGCGACCGGCGCTCGCCGGGGGAGGCGCTGCTCGTCTCGGAGGCCCTCGAGTCGGGCAGGGGCGGCGAGCCGGTGCACGCGCCGGTCGATCTCGAGATCCGCGCGGGGGAGGCGCTCGTCGTCACCGGCCCCAACGGCGCCGGGAAGTCGACGCTCGCGCTCACCCTCGCCGGGCTGCTCCCTCCCGTGCGCGGCACCGTCCGCGCGACCGCCTCCCTGCGCGGCGACGTCACCGCGGAGGCGCCCATCCGCTGGCGCCCGCGGCAGCTCACGGCGCGCATCGGCACGGTGTTCCAGCAGCCCGAGCACCAGTTCGTCGCGGCGCGCGTGCACGACGAGGTCGCGGCCGGGCCGCGAGCCCTCGGACGCCCCGCGGGCGAGGTCGACGATCGCGTCGCCGAGCTGCTCGCGACGCTGCGGCTCGGCCACCTCGCCGACGCGAACCCGTTCACGCTCTCCGGCGGCGAGCAGCGGCGGCTCTCGGTCGCGACCGTGCTCGCCGCCGCGCCGCGCGTGATCGTGCTCGACGAGCCGACGTTCGGGCAGGACCGCCGCACGTGGCAGGAGCTCGTGCGGCTCGTCGCGGCGCTCGTCGACGAGCGCGGATGCGCCGTGGTCGCCGTCACGCACGATGCGGACGTCGAGCGGGTGCTGGGCGACCGCGTGCTGCGGCTGGGCGCCGCATGAGCGCGCTCGCGCGGGTCAACCCGGTCACGCCGCTCGCAGCGGCGGTGCTGTACTCCATCCCGATGCTGCTGACGATCGACGTCGTCTCCGCCGCCGTGGCCCTCGGCGCCTGGCTCGTGGTGTTCGCGGCGACGGGCATCGGGCCCCGCACCGTGGTGCGCCGAGCGTGGCCGCTGCTCGTCGCCGCGCCGCTGTCGGCGGTGAGCATGCTCCTCTACGCCGAGCCGGCCGGACGCATCCACGCCCAGATCTGGGTCGCGGTCGTGAGCGACCGATCGATCGAGCTCGCGGTGGCGATCGGCCTCCGCGTGCTCGCGATCGGCGTGCCGACCCTCGTCGGGCTCGTGGGCGTCGACCCGACCCGGCTCGCCGACGGGCTCGCGCAGGTCGCGCGGCTCCCGCACCGGTTCGTGCTCGCGGCGCTCGCGGGGACGAGGCTGTTCGGCGTGCTGGGGGAGGACTGGCGGCAGATCTCGCTCGCGCGGCGCGCGCGGGGCCTCGGCGACACCGGCGTCGTGCGCCGGTCGCTGCAGGCGGCGTTCGCGCTGCTCGTCGTCGCGCTGCGCCGCGGCGGCACCCTCGCGACCGCGATGGAGGCGCGCGGCTTCGGGGGGCCCGAGCGCACGTGGGCGCGGCCCTCGGCGCTCGGCCGACCGGATGCGGTGCTCGTCCTCGTCGTCGCGCTCGTGACCCTGCTCGCGATCGGGACGTCGATCGCGACCGGCACCTTCGCGCCGGTCTGGCAGGGTGCGTAGGTGCTCACGATCATCGACGGCCGCTCCGGCTCCGGCAAGACGGCGCTCGCGGCGCGGCTCGCGGCGGCATCGGGGGCGCGGGTCATCCACATGGACGACCTCTACGCCGGGTGGTCGGGCCTCGCGACCGGCTCCCGCCTGCTCGAGCGCGGCATCCTCGTCCCGCTCGCCGAGGGGCGGCCCGCGGTGTGGCGCCGCTGGGACTGGGCGGTCGGCGACTGGGGGAGCGAGGACCGCGCGGATCCCGGCGAGTCGCTCATCGTCGAGGGCTGCGGCGCGCTCACGCTCGTGACGCGCGCGCACGCCGACCGCGCCGTCTGGCTCGACGCGCCCGAGGCGGTGCGGCGGGCGCGCGCGCTCGAGCGTGACGGCGACGACTCGTGGTGGGCGCTGTGGCGCGAGCAGGAGGACGCGCACATCGCGGCGAACGATCCCGCGGCGCTCGCCGACGAGGTGATCCGGACGTAGGGCTGGCCCTCGCGGCGGTGGCCGCGCGGCTACGCCCAGCCCAGCTCGTGCAGCTGCTCGTCGTCGATGCCGTAGAAGTGCGCGATCTCGTGCACGATCGTCGTGCGCACCTCCGCACGCAGCTCGTCGATCGAGTCGGCGCCGTCGAGGTGCGGCAGTCGGTAGATCATGATCCGGTCGGGCAGCTCGCCGAAGCCGTACTGGCCCCGCTCGGTGATCGCGACGCCCTCGTAGATGCCGAGGAGGTCCTCCTCCGGGTGCTCGTCCTCGACGAGGAACACGACGTTGTCGAGCCCGTCGACCATCTCGCCGGGGAGCGCGTCGAGCACCTCCGTCACGAGCGCCTCGAACGCGTCGTGATCGAGCTCGAGCATCGAGACCCCTTCCTGCTGCACGCTGATCGTGAGCCTAGCGACGCCGAGCGAGCGCTCCCTCGCTGGTAGCGTCGGGCTGACATGAGCAGCCCCGCCCGACCGCAGCGCCCCAGCCGTCCCCAGCACGTGATGGAGGTCGTGCGCACCGAGCGGATCGCGCCGAGCCTCGTGCGGGTCTGGATCGGCGGCGCGGGCTTCGGCGTTTTCGTCCCGAACGCGTTCACCGACGCCTACGTGAAGCTGTGGTTCGCGAAGCCCGAGCTCGGCCTCGAGCCGCCCTACGACGTCGCCGCGCTCCGCGAGTCCCTCGCGCCCGGCGACCTGCCGGTCACCCGCACCTACACCGTGCGCCACATCGCCGAGGACTCCTTCGCGATCGACGTCGTCGTGCACGGCGACGAGGGCATCGCCGGGCCGTGGGCCGCGCGCGTGGAGCCGGGGGCGCGCGTGGTGCTCGGCGGGCCGGGCGGCGCGTTCGCGCCCGACGAGAGCGCGGCGTGGCACCTGTTCCTCGGCGACGAGTCGGCGCTGCCGGCGATCGCGCGCGGCATCGAGGCGCTTCCGCCGACCGCGCGCGGCCTCGCCGTGCTCGAGACGCGGGATGCGTCGGAGGAGATCGCGATCGACGCGCCCTCCGGCGTCGCGGTGCGGTGGGTGCACCGCGGGGACCCCTCGGCCGCGACGATCGGGCTGCTCGCCGACACCGTCGCCGCGCTCGACCTGCCCGCCGGGCGCGGTCAGGTCTTCGCGCACGGCGAGCGCGAGTCGATGAAGGCGCTGCGCGACGAGCTGTTCGCCCGGCGCGGACTCGAGCGGTCGCAGGTGTCGATCTCGGGCTACTGGGCGCTCGGTCGCACCGAGGACCGCTTCCAGGCCGAGAAGCGCGAGCCGATCGGGCAGATCCTGCCGCCGGAGCCCGCTCCCGCGCCGTGAGCGGATGCGCGAGCGGACCCTGCCCGCTCGCAGGGCCGCGCGGCATCATGAGCGCATGAGCGCATCCGACGATGCCATGGAGGCGGTGATCCTGGGCCTGCTCGCCGAGCGCCGCCCAGGCGCCACCATCTGCCCGAGCGACGCCGCGCGGCGGTTCGCCGGCGACGACGAGGAGCGCTGGCGCCCGCAGATGGACGCCGCGCGAGCGGCCGCGCGTCGGCTCGTCGCGCGTGGCGAGGTCGAGATCACCCAAGGCGGCCGCGTCGTGGACCCCGTCCACGCCCGCGGGCCCATCCGCATCCGCCGGGCGTCGCCTACTGGTACGTGATGAGCGCGGGCGTCGGCGACACCTGCGCGATCGTCTGCTCGGGCGTGAGCATCGGCAGGTCCTCGTCGTAGAAGTGCTTCCAGCCCCAGTGCAGCCCCTCGCGCGCGTCACGCAGCAGCACCGACCAGGTCTGCAGCTTCGCGCCGGGCGCGCCCTGCCCGTCGACGTGGACGACGACCTCGAGCTCGGGCCGCGAGAGGTCGACCGCCGCCCGATCCGGCAGCATGTCGAGGCGGAACTGGTGGAGCACGAGCATCTTCGGCGGCAGGCCGAGCTCGTTCGTCAGGTCGGCGAGCCACGCCACGACGCTGTTCACCTCGGACGCGCTCACCGCGCCGATCTGGCGCAGGTGCACCTCGTCGGGCTCGAGCCGCCACTCCGGATCGAGCGCGAGGCCCACGTGCGGCAGCTCGAGGAGCGACCGGTAGCGCTGCGCCTGCGTGAGGAAGTCGGTGCGGCCGGGCTGCAGGTCGAGCACGACGTAGAGCCCGGCGGCGCCGGCGGCCTCGACCCACGGCCGCAGCGACTCGGGGTCGATCTCGTTCGAGTAGTCGCCGTCGTCGCCGGGGCCGGCCGATGCGACCGAGGCGATGATCTCGAGCATCGGCACGACCGAGCGGTCGGTCAGCGCCTCGTAGGGCGCTGCGACCGCCCGGGCGCGCTCGATCGCCGCATTGACGTCCTGCTCGCCCAGCACGCCGAGCACGGGTGCGCCGGGCGTGCCGTAGAGGGCGATGTACTGGCGGTCGTCGAACAGGCGCTGGCCCCCGCCGGGCAGCTGGTGGCCGCCGCGGGCGGCGCGCACCTGCCAGTCCAGGGCGGGCTCGGCCGCGAGCGCCGCGCCGAGCGCGAGCGTGCGGCTCGCGCTCGACGCGTGCAGCGCCTCGATGACGGATGCGTGGGCGAGCGGCGAGGCGGAGTCGGCCGGCACGAGGTGCACGGGCACGCCCGCCGCCCGCGCGCTCGCGATCGCCGCGAGCTGCTCCGCGCCGTCGACGGCGAGCGCGACGGTGTCGACGAGGGCGGGCGCCCGCGTCGGG
>NZ_JANQCH010000161.1 GCF_024723325.1 Agrococcus sp. HG114 | reverse complement strand
GGGCCGACGAGGTCGGCTCCCGGCGGCTCGGCGCGCTCGCGGCGGCGTGCGGCCTCGCCGGGCTCATCGGCACCGGATGGCTGTGGGCGATCACCGCGACGGACCTGGACGCGCCCGAGTGGCTGCGCGTCCTCGGCGCGTGGCTCATGCCGGTCGGCATCCTCGGCGGCCTCATCGTCGGCATCCCCACCGCGCGCGGACCGGGGCGGCCGGCCGCGGTCGTCGGCATCGTGCTCGCGGGGCTCGCGCTCGTGGGCGCCGTCGTGCTCTTCGCGTCGTGGGACTACTGACGCGTCGCCCGCGTCGCGGCAGCGTCAGGATCCGGCGCCGGGGAGCGCTCCCGGCCCCGACCGTGCGCGACGGCGCCCGACGCGCGCGTCACCAGCCGGCCAGCGCGGGTGCGATGCCCTCGCGCTCCGACTCGGGCAGCGCGAGCTCGATCGCCTCGGCGACCGACAGCTCCCCGCCCCGCCGCTCGCCCGCGGCGACGCCGTCGGGGTCGGCTGCGCGGATCGCGTCGAGCTGCGGGGTGTGCACCGAGAACGCCTCGGCGTCGAACACGCCGATGCGGTGGCGGATGTCGTCGGCCGCCCGGGAGAGCGCCCCGGCCCGCTCGCCGTCGCCCCGCGCCGCGGCGACCGCGCACAGTCCCTCGAGCCCGTACGCGACGCCCTCCTCGAAGTGCAGCCGGACCGAGACGAGCAGCGTGCGGATGCAGCCCGCCTCGGCGGCGTCGATCTCGCCGCGCACGAGCTGCAGCCGCGCCTGGTGGTTGCCGGCGACCGAGAGCGTGAAGAGGTCGCCGCCCGCCTCGGCCACCTCGGTCGCGCGGTCGAAGCGCCGCTGCGCCTCGTCGGTCTGCCCGCGCAGCCACGCGAGCCGGCCGCGCGAGACCTCGGTGATCGCCTCGGCCCACGCGTTCCCGATCCCGCGCAGCCGCTCGACCGCGTCGGCGAGCTCGCGCTCCGCGGTGTCGAGATCCGGCCTCGGCAGCTGGAGCCTCGCGGTCGCGCGCGCCGCGATCGCCATCGCCGCAGCATCCTCGTCGCCGCCCTCGGTGAACAGCCGCACGCACTCGCCGAGCCCCGCGACGACGCCGTCGGTCGGGCGCTGCCACATCTCGCCCCACAGCGCGAAGAACCACGCGACCGCGCGCGTGTGCGGGGTGATGGGCTGCTCCTTCTCGAGCAGCTCGAGCATCCACACGCGCACCTCGCCGAAGAACCCCGCGATCCACCAGTAGATGAGGAGCCGCCACGCGAAGTCGCCCGCGTCGTCGAGCCGGTCGATGTGGATGAGGTGGCGCACGGCCGCGCGCAGGTTCGGCAGCTCCGCCCCGAGCTGCGCGACCGCCCGGCCCTGGTCCGCGCCCCGGAGCCCCGGCGCGACGCGCGCGACGAGGGCGCTGTAGTGGTCGGCGTGGGCCGCGCGCATCCGCGCCGCCTCACCGCTCGCCTTGAGCCGCCCGAGGGCGTACTCGCGGACGATCGCGAGCAGCGACAGCACCGACTGCCCGCCGATCTCGGTCTGCTGCACGAGCGAGCCGTCGATGAGGGCGGCGATCCCGTCGATCTCGCGCCCCTCCCACGGGCGGCCCGAGCCGACCGCCTCGACCGCCTCGAGCGTGCACTGGCGGGCGAAGACGCCGAGGTCCTCGAGCAGGGAGCGCTGCCAGTCGGGCAGCAGGCTCACGCTCCAGTCGATCGTCGCGCGCATCGTCCGGTGCCGGTCGGGCAGGTCGCGCTGCGCGGCGGTGAGCAGCGGCAGCGCCTGCTCGAGCCGCTCGGCGATGCCCTGCGGCGTCAGCAGCCGCACCTTCGCGGCCGCGAGCTCGATCGCGAGCGGCAGGCCGTCGAGCCGTCGGCAGATCGCGGCGACGGCCGACGCGTTCTGGTCGGTGAGCGCGAAGTCCGGCTTGACCGCCTGGGCCCGGTCGGCGAACAGCGCGCACGCGGGGGAGCGGCGCACGCGCGCGGCGCTGTCGCGCGCCGCCGCCTCGGGCACGCCGAGCGCGCGCACCTCGACGACCCGCTCGCCGCGCACGCGCAGCACGACCCGGCTCGTGACGAGCAGCCCCGTGGTGGGGGCCGCGGCGAACAGCCCCGCGAGCACGGGCGCCGCCTCGACGATCTGCTCGAAGTTGTCGAGCACGAGCAGCACCCGGCGGTCGGCGAGCGCCCGCGCGATGCGCTCCTCGAGCGCCGCCTCGCCGGTGTCGCGGATGCCGAGCACGTACGCGATCGTCGGCAGCAGCAGCGCGGGCTCGAGCACGCCCTCGAGCGGCACGTAGTAGCGGCCGTCGGGGAAGAGGTCCTCGGTCGCGCGCGCGACCTCGACGGCGAGCCGGCTCTTGCCGATGCCGCCCGGCCCGATGAGGCTCACGATCGAGTCGGTGCCGCGCTCGAGCAGCGCGCGCACCTCGGCGATCTCGCGCTCGCGGCCGATCGTCGAGGTGTAGGGCACGGGGATGCGCGAGGCGGGCGTGGGCGGGATCTCCTCGGGCCCGCCGTCGCCCGCCATGCGCGACTCGTCGAACCGCTCGGCGAGCAGCGTCGCGAGGTCGCCCATCACCTGCTCCTCGAGCTCCGCGGCGGTGCGGAAGGGCAGGTAGGCGGCGGTGTCGTCGGCCTGGATGCGGGCGATGAGCTCCTGCAGGCGCGGATCGCGCTCCTCGGACTCCCGGATGTAGATGAGCTTCGGCATCGACGCGGGGGCGAGGCGGTACTCGTCCTCGAGCCCGGAGATCTGCTCGTCGGGCGCGACCCAGCCGTAGCTGTCGCCGTAGATGCCGACGAACACGTCGCTCTGCGCGAGGTAGGAGCGGTACAGCGCGCGCGGCGGGTGGGGGCGCGCGCCGAGCTCGAACATCACGGGCGCGAGCCGGAGCCGCTCGATCGCGGCGCGCACCGCGCGGCGCTCGTCCGCGAGCTCGCGCAGCGTCGAGCTCACGAAGACGCGGATCCGCTGGTCAGGCGTGCGGATCGCGGGCCGCTGTGCCCGTTCCATGCGCACATCTTGGTGCCTCGCGGCACCCGCGTGCCAGGGCGCGGTGAGGATTGATCGACGCGTCGGGGAGTGCTGAGGTTCGCCTCAGCCCCGGCGGCTCACGGCTCGCGGTTGAGCCGGGAGCGGAGGAACTCCTTGGTCTCGGCCCACGCGGCCTCCGCGGCGGGGCGGCTGTACTTCGGCACGTCGGCGTTCTGGAACCCGTGCACGGAGTCGGGGTACGAGCGCACGTGCACGTCGTCGTAGCCCTCCGCGGCGAGCCGCGCCCGGTAGTCCTCGGGGGCCTCGCGGCCGGTCCAGTCGTCGCTCGCCGCGAGCTGGAACAGCACCGGCACGCGCGGACCCGCCTCGATGCCGGGGAACGGGGCGCCGTAGTACGCGACGATCGCCTCGACGGTCGGATGCTGCGCCGCGTACATGAGCGCGATCGTCGAGCCCATCGAGAAGCCCACGATGCCCGCCCGGCGGCTGCCGCCCGCGCGTGCCTCGCCGAGCGTCTCGCTCACGATGTGGTGCGCGCCCTCGAGGTCGGCGTAGCGCTCCTGCAGCAGCCGGCCGGCCTCGCCGTCGTCGCGCGTCGACCGGCCCGCGTAGAGGTCGGGCACCGCGACGCGGAAGCCCTCGTCCGCCAGGCGCCGCCCGAACGCGTCGATCCAGGGCAGGCGGCCGTTCCAGTCGTGCAGCAGCACGACCACCGGGTCGCCTGCAGCGCCGTACCAGCGGGTCGCGGTGTCGTCGGTCGTCTCGATCGCCATGGGTGCTCCTTCGCTCTCCAGCGAAACGCTAGCCCAGGCGCGTACGGTGCCTCCATGAGCGACGGAGATCGTGCGCGCATCCACGCCTCGGCCGCGGCCGACGCAGCGGGCAGCGCGAAGGACAGGGCCCAGGATGCCGCGGCGCGGGTCGAGCAGCACCCGGCTGCCTCGTGGGTCGAGGGCATCGGGCAGGTCGCGAACGGCATCGTGCACATGATCATCGGCGGCATCGCGCTCGGCATCGCGTTCGGTGCGGGCGGCTCCGCCGACCAGTCGGGCGCGATGCGGGCGCTCCAGCAGACGCCGCTCGGGGCGGTCGCGCTGTGGGCCGTGGGGATCGCGCTCGCGGCGCTCGCGGTGCACGCCGCCGTCTCGGCGCTCGCCGCGTCGCGTCGCGGCTGGAAGGAGGCGGTGCGCCCGGGCGGGCGCGCGATCGCCTACGCCGCGATCTCGGCGACCGCGTTCGCGTTCGCGACGGGCGGCTCGAGCGACAGCGAGCAGGGCGCCGACTCGTTCTCGGCGCAGCTGTTCGCGACCCCCTTCGGCCCGTGGCTCGTCGGGCTCGTGGGCCTCGGGATCGCCGCGATCGGCCTGGGGTTCGTCGTGAAGGGGGCGCGCCGCGACTTCCGCGAGGACGTGGCCCCGCCGGCCCGGTTCCGACGGCTCGTCGACGTGCTCGGCACCACGGGCTACATCGCGAAGGGCCTCGCGATCGTCATCGTCGGCGCGCTGTTCCTCATCGCGGCCGTGCAGCGCGACCCGGCCGAGGCGGGCGGCCTCGACGGCGCGCTCCACTCGCTGACGACCGTGCCCGGTGGCGTCGTCGCGCTCGTCGCGATCGCCGTCGGGCTCATGCTCTACGGCGTCTACTGCTTCGCGCGCGGCGCCTGGTCGCGCTGATGGCGGCGCGGGGCGCGGACGGCGCCGTCGGGCCGTGAGCGCCGATCCGCGCGCGCGGCCGAGC
>NZ_JANQCH010000160.1 GCF_024723325.1 Agrococcus sp. HG114 | reverse complement strand
GTGCTCGTCGACGACGTCGTCACGAGCGGCGCGACGGCCCGCGAGGGACTGCGGGCGCTGCGCGCGGCGGGCTGCGAGCCGGTCGCGATCGTCGCCGTCGCGCGCACCGCGCGGCGGGTGCCGGCGCGTGCCGCGCACGGACAGTCGTCGGGAGTATGGTGAGCGCCACGCAAGTCGGCCCGCAGCCGCTGGCGCCGACGCCGTACCTGATGGGAGGCAACGATGGAGATCACATTCGGCGCGAGGGGCGCGGACATCACCGACCGGTTCCGCGCCTACGCGGAGGAGAAGCTCGCGAAGGTGACGCAGCTCCTGCCCCGCGCGACCGCCCTCGATGTGCGGCTCTCGCGACACGCCGATCCCCATGCCGCCGCGGGCGGCCGGGTCGAGATCACGGTGCACGGTCCCGGCTCGATCATCCGCGCGGAGTCCGACGGCCCCGACAAGTACATGGCCTTCGACTCCGCGTTCCACCGCATCATGGAGCGCGCCCGCCGCGTGCACGACAAGCGCCACGACCACAGCGGCCGCCGCCGCATGCCGCTGCGCGAAGCCGTCGAGAACGGCTTCGAGCAGGTCGCGATCACGCCCGCCGACCCCGCCGTCGTCGAGGCCGTCGCGACCGGCTCGATCCCCGTCGTGCGCGACGAGGAGCAGCAGGAGCACGAGTGGTCGCCGGTCGTCATCCGCGAGAAGCGCTTCCCGGCGAAGCGCATGAGCGTGCGCGACGCGGTCGACCAGATGGAGCTCGTCGGCCACCCCTTCTACCTCTTCGTCGACGAGGCGACCGACGAGTGCGCCGTCGTGTACCGCCGCAAGGGCTGGTCGTACGGCGTCATCTCGCTCGACGAATCCGCCTCCGAGCCGGCGGCCGCCACGCGCGAGCGCGCCGCGTCCTGAGCCCGCCCAGCGGCGCCCCTGAGGCCTCAGGGGCGCCGCTCGCGCGTCGTTGCTACGATGGGCAGTCGGTTATCGAACCGTGACCTTTCCCCCAACGCACGGGAGGCATCCCTCGTGGCCAACTTCTTCGAGACCCTGCTGCGCGCGGGCGAAGGCCGACTGCTGCGCCGGCTGGAGCGCATCGCCGCCGACGTGGCGAAGCTCGAGGACGCGTTCGAGGAGCTGAGCGACGACGAGCTCGCGCAGGAGACGGCCGAGTTCCGCCAGCGCTACGCGGACGGCGAGTCGCTCGACGTCATGCTGCCCGAGGCGTTCGCCGCCGTCCGCGAAGCGGCCAAGCGCACGCTCGGGATGCGGCCCTACGACGTGCAGGTGATGGGCGCCGCGGCGCTGCACCTCGGCAACATCGCGGAGATGAAGACCGGTGAGGGCAAGACGCTCGTCGCGCCGATCGCGGCGTACCTCAACGCGATCACGGGCGAGGGCGTGCACATCGTCACCGTGAACGACTACCTCGCGAGCTACCAGTCGGAGCTCATGGGCCGCGTCTTCCGCGCCCTCGGCATGACGACCGGCTGCATCATCGCCGGCCAGACGCCCGAGGTGCGCCGCGAGCAGTACGCGGCCGACGTCACCTACGGCACGAACAACGAGTTCGGCTTCGACTACCTGCGCGACAACATGGCCCACTCGAAGGAGGCCATGGTGCAGCGGGGCCACGGCTTCGCGATCGTCGACGAGGTCGACTCGATCCTCATCGACGAGGCGCGCACGCCGCTCATCATCTCGGGGCCCGCCGCGGGCGAGGCCAACCGCTGGTTCGCCGAGTTCGCGCGCATCGCCAAGCGGCTGCGCCCCGACGTCGACTACGAGGTCGACGAGAAGAAGCGCACCGTCGGGGTGCTCGAGCCGGGCATCGAGCGCGTCGAGGACCTCCTCGGCATCGACAGCCTCTACGAGTCGGCGAACACCCCGCTCATCTCGTTCCTCAACACCGCGCTCAAGGCGAAGGCGCTCTTCAAGCGCGACTCCGACTACGTCGTCATGAACGGCGAGGTGCTCATCGTCGACGAGCACACGGGCCGCATCATGCAGGGCCGCCGCTTCAACGAGGGCATCCACCAGGCGATCGAGGCGAAGGAGGGGGTGCAGATCAAGGCCGAGAACCAGACGGTCGCGACGGTCACCCTGCAGAACTACTTCCGCCTCTACACGAAGCTCTCCGGCATGACCGGCACCGCCGAGACCGAGGCGGCCGAGTTCATGTCGACGTACAAGCTCGGCGTCGTGCCCATCCCGACGAACAAGCCGGTGCAGCGCATCGACCAGCCCGACCTCGTCTACGCGACGGTCGAGGGCAAGTTCAAGCACGTCGTCGAGGACATCGTCGAGCGCCACGCGGCGGGGCAGCCGGTGCTCGTGGGCACGACGAGCGTCGAGAAGAGCGAGTACCTCTCGGGCCTGCTCGCGAAGGCGGGCGTCAAGCACGAGGTCCTCAACGCCAAGAACCACGCGCGCGAGGCGGCGATCGTCGCGCAGGCCGGTCGCGTCGGCGCGGTGACGGTCGCGACGAACATGGCCGGCCGCGGCACCGACATCATGCTCGGCGGCAACGCCGAGCACCTCGCCGTCACGCGCATGCAGGAGCTCGGGCTCAGCCCCTCGGAGACGCCCGACGAGTACGAGGAGCGCTGGGACGAGGTCTTCGCCGAGGTCAAGGCCGCGGTCGAGGCGGAGGCGAAGCAGGTCGTCGAGGCCGGCGGCCTCTACGTGCTCGGCACCGAGCGGCACGAGTCGCGCCGCATCGACAACCAGCTCCGCGGCCGCTCCGGCCGCCAGGGCGACCCGGGCGAGAGCCGCTTCTACCTCTCGATGCAGGACGACCTGCTCCGCCTGTTCGGCGGCTCGGTCGCGCAGCGCTTCATGGCGGTCGACGCCGACGAGGACGAGATCCCGCTCGAGTCGAAGATCTTCTCCCGCACGATCCGCTCGGCGCAGGCGCAGATCGAGGCACGCAACGCCGAGATGCGCAAGAACGTGCTGAAGTACGACGACGTCATGAACCGCCAGCGCGAGGCGATCTACTCCGACCGCCGGCACATCCTCGACGGCGACGACCTCGCCGAGCGCGTGCAGGGCTTCCTCGAGGGCACCGTGCGCGAGCTCGTCGACGCGCACGCCGTCGGCGGCGACAGCGACGAGTGGAACCTCGAGGCGCTCTGGAGCGAGGCGAAGACGATCTTCCCCGTGAGCATCACGATCGACGAGGTCGTCGCCGAGGCCCGCCCGCGCCTGACGGCCGACTTCCTCTACGAGCAGCTCCTCTCGGACGCGAAGCTCGCCTACCAGCGCCGGGAGGAGTCGCTCGGCTCGCCCGCGATGCGCCTGCTCGAGCGGCGCGTCGTGCTGTCGGTCATCGACCGCAAGTGGCGCGACCACCTCTACGAGATGGACTACCTGCGCGAGGGCATCGGCCTGCGCACGATGGCGCAGCGCGACCCGGTCGTCGAGTACCAGAACGAGGGCTTCGCGCTCTACCAGCAGATGATGTCGGCGATCCGCGAGGAGTCGGTGCAGTTCCTGTTCAACCTCGAGGTCAAGGTGCAGCAGGGCGCGAGCCCCGAGGCGCCCGCGATCGAGGGCGGCGGGCTCGAGCAGCCCGAGGAGGACACGAGCCAGCTCACCTACTCGGCGCCCGATGAGGTCGGCGAGGCGTCCGTGCACGACGGCGAGGGCAGGGAGCTCGCGGCCGCGACCGCGAAGGGCCGCGCGAAGAGCGGCAACCCCGCCGTCGCCGCGGCGGCGAAGGGGCCCGCCGGCAACCGCCAGCAGCGCCGCGCTGCCGAGAAGGCGTCGAAGGCCGAGCCCAAGCGGGTCGGCGCGTTCGGGCAGGTCGAGGACGACGGCCGCTGACGCGCGTCAGCGGTCGAGCGAGCGCAGCCCGTTCCAGGCGGTGACGCCGAGCGGCGGCCCGTAGGCGCCGCTCTCGCCGCCGTTCGAGTACACGGCCGTGATGTGGCCCGCGCCCGTCGCCGGGTCGAGGTTCGACACGAACGCCGACCCCGACGCGCCGTCGCCCATGCTGCAGTCGGCGCCGTAGTTCGCATCCCCGCCGGCTCCGTAGTCGAGCCGGTCCTCCGCGCAGTGCCGCAGCACCTCGCCGTCGAACGGCGCGTTCCCCGGATAGCCCGCGATGACGACGCCGTTGGTCTCGGCGGTGAAGCTGACCCCCTGGCCGCCCACGGCATCCTCGAGCGTCCGGCCGTCGAGCGGCGCGAAGCGGATGAAGCCGAAGTCGAAGCCCATCCAGCCCTCGTCGTCGGCGCCGTCGAGCCAGCGGTCGTTCGACTCGAGGTACTGCTGCGGCACCCACCACCGCTCGGCGACCCATGTGCCGAAGGGCGCGGTGCCGCGCTCGTACCCGGGCGAGAACGTGATGCGGTCGTACCAGTCGCGCGTGTCGTCGTCGAAGGCGCAGTGCGCGGCGGTGAGCACGATGAGCCCCGAGTCGCTGTTGATGACGGTGCCGCTGCACGTGTAGCTCGAGCCGCCCGCGGAGAGCTCGAGCCGCCCGCTCGTCGTGAGCAGCAGGTTGCCGCTGCCGCGGTGCGGCGTGCCCGGCAGCAGCTCGTCGCCCGCCTCGTGCACCGGGATGGCGACGCCGCCCTGGACGATGGGCGTGCCGCGGGTCGGAGGCAGGACGACGTCGACCGACGCGTCGGGCAGGTAGCCGTCGAGCGTCTCGCCGCGGGCCCCCGCGTACAGCTGGCCGGTGTCGGCCTGCGTCTCGTCGCCGTCGCTGAGCGGCGCGTCGGGCCGCACGGGCGTCGCGCCGCGCTGCGTCGGCGCGCTC